>JBILGL010000679.1:0-15465 GCA_044351075.1 Isosphaeraceae bacterium
GCAGTCACGACGACACAGACGATCGTTTCGATTGCATCCGTATCGCTGACCGTCAAGCCGCTGCGCGACTCGAATGTAACAGTCACAAACCTTTCGATCCGCAATGACGGATTTGCATTTGATAACCTGACGGCCAGCCTGGCCAATATTTCTCTGGGTGGCTATTTGCAGGTGGTAAGCCCGTCGGTCAGCTTCACGGGGATCAATTTCACGCAGCCGCTGGATGGGAGTGCGTCGAGCTTTACGGGCAACCTGACACTGGCATCGGACTCGGCCAGCCTCTTCCCCGGCAAGAGTTTTTCGGCATCAATCACGCCGGTCACGGCAGGCCAGCGTGCGATTACCGGCAGTTTCAACTTAAACACCGGTGCATTTGCGCTGACGGCAGGCAAGTTTGATGTAACGAGCGATAAATTCTTCTCGGCGTCAGCACAGAACATCGCGATTGCATTTGATCCGGCAGTCACGACGACACAGACGATCGTTTCGATTGCATCCGTATCGCTGACCGTCAAGCCGCTGCGCGACTCGAATGTAACAGTCACAAACCTGTCGATCCGCAATGACGGATTTGCATTTGATAATGTGAATATCAGTTTGCCCAATATTGAGCTTGGTGGTTTTCTTTATGTCACCAATCCGGCGGTTGAATTTCGAGATGTGAATTTCACTCAGAACGCTTCTGGCACAAGTTTTGCCGGTAGTTTCTCGCTGGAATCAGACTCCGCTGAACTCTTTCCCGGCCAGAGCTTTACGGCTCGAATCAGCAAGCCTTCTGCTTCGGTTCCGGCTATCAGTGGCAGCTTCGACCCTTTAGTTGGTCGATTCAGTTTAACGGTGGGGCGTTTGGATCTGGCTTATCAGGATCAGATCAGCGGATCAGCGACAAATATCACAGTAGGATTTGATCCTTCATCAGCAAGTGTGCAAACACTCGTCTCAATTGGTTCAATTGGGTTAAGGTTTAAGGCTCTTAACGATTCGAGTATTAGTGTAAAAGATCTTGCTATTCGTACTGATGGTTTCTCGTTTGGCAATTTTACTGCAACAACGTCTGTAATTTCACTTGGTAGTGTCGTATCGATCAGTTCACCATCGATTGCATTTGATAATGTAAATTTCTCAACCGGCGCAGGCTCAGGTTCTACGAGTTTTACTGGTTCGATGACAATCAGCGCAGAGTCTGCGCGACTTTTTCCAGGGCGTTCTTATACTGCATCGTTGAGTTCCACTTCGACTCATCCTGCGATTCGTGGAACGCTGGATTTCAACTCGTTTGCTTTTTCGTTTTCGACAGGGCGTTTTGACTTTAATGCGAATGACGCACTGATAGTAACAGGTACAGGATTTTATCTTGGTTATGATCCGTCTGACCCAGGTGTTCAGACACTGATGTCGCTGGATAATGCAACGGTGAGCGTACCTAAGTTTGATATCGCCGGTTCGATCAGCGGGATGAGAATTACGACGGCCGGAATCTATCTGGGTTCAGCTTCTATTGGTACGACAGCTAAGAAGTCGATTGGTTCAGCGGCTTCACCGATTCTTGAATTTGATGGATTGACATTATCAATTCGTGATTTTGCGATTGAGTATGCGGCTGCGTCGCAAGTGCGCGGGTCGATTCAGGTTTCGGCATCCCATGCCGCTCTTATGCCGAGAAGCAGTACATTTAATGCAACTGTGACAAATGTTTCGGGCGGGTTTTCGTTCAGCTCATCTGGTGTAAGTAATATCCATCTTATGATCGGATCGTTTGTGATGAATGTCGGAAGTTCTTTCCGAATCACTTCGTCACAGGTTGAACTCACACCTGATTCGGATCGAATTTTATCAATTGGCAGTCTATCTGCGACACTACCCTCGCTGAATGACTTGACAGGCACAATTACAGAATTTCAGGTTTGGCGATCAGGTGAGGTAAGTGTTGGCAGTATCGCGCTTTCAACGACGGGCCTTGCGGATGCATTTTCAATTGGCGAATTTTTACCGATAGACCTGCTGGAAATTAAAGTTGAATTTCATCCAACAGCAAATGGTCGGCGTGATTTGACAAAATTTGATTTCAGCGTCAAAGGCAAGGTCAACGACGAATTTTTTGCAGGTTTTCCCTTTACACCGGTATTTCAGATTGGCACTCAGCCTTTGAACAGCCCTGTGCAGACATTTTATTTCAAGGCGAGAATTGCAGACGGCAAATTCAGGCCCATCGATTTGGGACCAATCAAGATTGGATTTAAAGATTTGTCTGTCGGGCCTGTTACGCTGGCAGGTGAAATTGCCATTGGGGGATTTCAGAATGGCCAGTTTGTGAAGCAGGTGGGAGGGATGTTTGAAATTAAGTCGAGCATGGTATCGAATAAGATATCAGTGTTTGGCACGCTTGAGAATGGGATGATCAAGATCAATGGCTCGAACATTCTGAGTTTTAAGATTAGTGATATTATTGAGTTGAAAGATGCTCAGGTGAATTTTCGCCTTGAGATGGGCAATGATGGGACAGGATTTAAATTCAGGCCAAGTATTGGGCAAGTCGGAATTGGGTTGTTAAAGATTAATTTTGCCGATTTTCTTACATTTGAAGCGAAGAATGTCGTGATGGATTTTGAAGCGCGTGGGTCGCAGCCGCTGATCCGTTTTGGCGGATCGACACTGGCGACGGCAGACCCGAATGGTACATTCAATCCAGGTTCGGTGAAAGATGGTGGATTGGCGGCAATTTTTGGTCCATCGGCTGGTCCACTTTCAGCCTGGGGTGGTGGGGTCGGGAATTTTGCAATTGGTGCAGATGGCAGCATGCAGCTGCTGGATGGATTTTATGTGAAGTTGATGATTGGCAAGACGCCGTTCGGTCTGCCGGATTTTCTGCCAATTAAATTGTCGTCTGTAGAGGTTCGCTGGAATTCGGGTGCAATCCAGAATGGCAAATTAGTAGATCCAGCTGATTTCAGCCTGATTGTATCAGGAGCTGTGACGGAAGAGTTTCCTCTGACAGGTGCATTTCAAAATCTGCGTGTGAATATCGGCAAGCTGGTTGATGGCGATATTACAGGCGCGATTGAAAATCTGGATGGATTTGAAATTGGAATTAAGGATGTCAATATTGGTGCCGTTGAAGTGACGGGAAGTCTGGCACTTGGCAAGGTGAATGTGAATGGCAAGACGGCCTTTTACATCAGAGCAAAGGGGGAATTTTTCTTCCAGGGCTATGGTGGTGGTATTGATATTGCATTCAGCCAATATGGTCCACTCATTGCGACGGTGTCTGGCGGTGGCACTGACCCAGTTTCCGGGACTCAGGTCAAATTTAAAAATGTCGGTTTTATTTTCGGTAAGGATCCATTTCCATCGATTACCGACCCACAGGAAATATTTACAAATGTTGCATTCAAAACTCCAACGGAGATGACACTTGACGAAATTACAAAGATTTTAAAGGAATCGATTGAACGAGGAGAGTTAACATGGGAGCGAGGCTTTGCGCTGGTGGGCACAGCTGAGATCTCAAACATGTATGTTCAGGGCCAATTTGAGGCGGATGTTTCAATTGCGGCCAATGTGGGCCTTAAGGGTGATAATGCAGGTCTGAAGATATTAATGAAGGGGCGGGGCAAGGTATTTGGGTTCCCGGTCGCATCGCTGGGAGCACTACTTGATATGTCGGATATTCTCAATCCGAAACTTTATGTCGCATTTATTATGCCCGACCCTGACAACCCATTGAAGATGCTCTTTCCACAGGAGACAACGGTATCGGCTGTTTTGAAATTTGATGGTGTAATTACATTGCCGGTGGTGGCATTGTCAACATTTTTTACAGAAGTGGTAACGGGCACACTTCAGGATGGGCTGCCACTTTTCCGGCAGGTATTTGCCAATCTTGCGGCTGATGCACAGGCAGATCGTTCGTCGAAACTGTCGCGGATCTTATTATCAACAAGTGGGGTTTACGACGATTCAGGCAATCCGGTTGTTTCCATTCAGGAAGAGCAGCAGGTTATCACGACGGAGTTTTTCCAGAACCGAGTCACGCAGATCCTGACTCCGAATTTCGATGAATTGTTAGATGTAAACAAATTTAAAGCAGCGACAACGCTGGTTATTAACATGCTGCCAAAACTGGTGACGGAAGGCACCACGATATTATTTGGCAACATGGGCAAAATTATTGAAATCATGGCACCAATTTTTGTCAGGGCTGCTATGAAGGCGGTTGAGGCGGGCTGGGAGCAATTTAACCCATCGCTTACGATTAATGCCGTCATTCAGCCAAAGTTGTTTGGCATGGAATTTGGCGACCCGGTCTCAAAGGTTGATTTGTTAATCAATAAGAAAGGCCTTAGTTTTGCCTACGAGGGCAGCATAATTGAAACCTATTACAAGAGCCTTGGGCTTTTTGCTGGTCCTTTGGGCGGGGCGATCACATCGGCATTCCCCCGTCAATTGATGGGTATTAATGATGTGACCGAGTTTTATATCACCATGCCATTTCCAGAGCAATTTCTGGTTGGTCTGGTGACGGGCAAGAGCCCGTTGTCAAACAATCAGAGCCTCACTGGCTTTATGGAGACCGCCTTTGCTGCCATTGAAGGCTGGCAAGTTTATCTCTCAACGAAAATTCAGGCATTTGGCACCTTTGATATCGGTACGATGAAAGGCTATTTGTTCGGGCCGATGCCGAAGGTCAACGGGAAGTTTGAGCCCACTGCGCTCTTTCAGACGAAGGTCATCAATCTCGACCCCAATAATAGAGGCAAGCCAGACCCGACATTGCTGGCTGCCATTAAGAATGATCCGGATTTGATTGGCATTCCGACATACAGCCAGTATATGGATGTGATGGAGTATGGCGGAGTGCTTTACTCGGGTGCTCTTTTCATGCCATCGTTCATGAAAGACCCTGTGGCGTGGGCCGAGAGTTCGGTAAAGCCCAATAACCTTTGGCTGAGCTATCCGGCCCCGCCTGAAGATATCCTCGACATGAAGGATTTTCTCAAGGATGTCGGCTCCTATCTTGAGAGGATCAAGAATTTCCTGACCAGGCAGGAGAAGTGGGCCGAGCTGACATTCTATCTGCCGAGCCTGCTGGGTATCGTGAAGAATTACGACCCGGCCAATCCGTCTTCGATGTTTGACCCATTATTCATTGAGGGTTATGCAGATCTGGAGCTATTCGGGATTAAGTTTGGCAGTGCCAAGATCACGATGATCAGTCGTGATAATCCGAATGTCGATGACGGGGTGGACAAGGGGATCGGAATTCAGGCCGAGCTGCCGTTTCTGGCAGGTTTTGAGGCAAAGGCCGAGCTCTTTGCGACGGACGTTGATCCGGCGAAATTCTTTTTGGATATGGCACGTTCACCGCTGGTTTCGACCTATCTCAAGCCAGTGATGGGGCCGGCTTACAAAGGTATTGAAAATGCCTTGTCAGAGGCTGTCGGCAAGCTGCCAAAGGTGCCAATTCTGGTCGGTATGATGGAAGGCAGCCTGAGCCTGGCCAGAATGCAGGAGTGGATGGCCAAGACACTGGGGCTGCCCTCAGCCATTTTCAAGTTTGACGGATTACAGGCTGAGGCATTTATCGGTTTTTACACCCCTGGGTTTGATCTCACGGCAGATCAGAATTCGGTTCGGCGTAATGGCGGTATGTTTATTGACACCTACCTAAACATCATGGGACTGGTGGAAGACGCCCGGTTTTATTTTGAAATTCAGCCATTCAGTATGCTCAACAGCACTGATCTGGCGACATTTCTGATACCGAATTTCAAGGCCGTCGCCAGTGTTGATTATCTGGGGCTGCCAAAAATCGGAAATGCCGGCGACATGCTATCGCTGCAGGATTTTGAATTGTCCATCATTAAGGATACGACCGGTCTTTACATGGATCTGACCGGCGATTTGAAGCTGCTTGGCTATACGGTGTCGGCCGATGGTCTGTTGCGATTTAATAATCAGGGCATGTGGGGCAGCCTGCTGGTCACAACCAATGGGCCAATGACGCTGGGCCCAGCGTCGTTTGATGCAGTGTTCAGCATGGATGTGAACCTGTCGTCCTCTCCCAAGCAAGGCATCTCACGAATGATGCCGGCTTTTTCGGCAGAAATATTTGCCAAGGGTGCGCTGAAGATCGGTTCTGCGGTTGAAATTTCCGGAACTTTTGCATTTTCAGCCAGTACCGGTGGCTTAATTGTCGCAACCGAAGGGCAATCGAAACTGGGCCCGCTGGCTTATGTGCGGGTTATTGGCGACCTGATCATTGATCGCGACGGTCTTGTAACGCGATTACTGCTTTCAGCCGGTTTAAATATCGGAATATTCAAGATCGAAGGCACAACCTATCTGGCCTTAAATACGAAAAGTTACAGTGTTCTGGGGATTGAGCCAAAAACCTATCGCTATATTTCGGAAGGAACACTGAACCTGCTGAATGTGGTTCCGATCCGGGGGCAGTTTTCGATTCTGATTCAGCCGGGAACGCTTCAGCTTTCAGTCAATGGCAGCGTGAATTTCCTCTCGCTTGCGACAGCAAAAGTCATCGGCGGCTTGAATCTTGAAAAAGATGGGATTTCAGGGGCATTGGTGGCAACATTCGCTGCTGGTGGCATGAGCGGAAAAGGCTTCTCACTGAAGGGCGAGATGGTTCTTGAGGTCAATACGTCTTCTTCGAGAAAGAGTATAAAAACGTATTCGATTGATACGCAGTCAGGCCGGGTGAGTGTCGGTCAAACGCTTTGGATTGAGCCGAAGTTGGCCGCCTTCAAGATTGGCGGCGAGATGATCGTCGGCGGCGTATTTTCAATGAAAGGCTCGTTCCAGATACGGATTTCGTCAACCAGCCTGACGGTGCAGGCCAATGCAAGCATTTCCGTCTTTAATGTTGGTGCACAGGTGGATGGCAAATTCGGAATTTATAATGACGGCATCGCAGCCTCGGCACGGCTGCATCTTCCACGATTTGGGGTGCCGGGGTTATTTTCCATTTCAGCCGGTGCGTATCTGAATTTCAATTCACGGCCGGGTACAGATCCGCTTACCAGGCTTGCTCCGGGCACTTACGTCGTCGGCCTGCAAAATTGCCATTTTCAGGTGCTCGGTTTTAGCATGAGCCTCAGTAAGGCCTCAATGGGGGTGAGCAATGGTGTCTGGTTTGTGGATGTGCCTTCACCGGGGTTGCGAATCGGTTTGGGGCCAATTGGTTTTAATTTCCACGGATACCTCTATTCCAATGGCAGATTCAGCCTGACATCAAGCTGGAATTTCAGTGTTGATATTGGTCTGTTCTGGGGCAGGGCGAGCGGTTCGGCAACGCTCAGCAATAGTGGGTTTTCGTCACAGTTTGTAGCTTCCGGTGGATTCAGATACTGGGGTCCACCGAAGTGGTGGTGGCCAAAATGGAAATGGCATCAGGTTAGTTTAGGTACAATTCGCGGCTCCCTTTATATTGATGCCGGCGGATTGCGAATTGAAATGTTTGGTAAGTCGATCAAGCTGGGTAACCCCGGCTACCAGCGTCCGGCGGCACAGGTGCCACAGCAGGTCGCGCCGCCGGTCTATCCGTTGGCGAGTATCGATGTGAACCAAAGCACTCGATTACCAATGCTTGGGCTGCCAGTTTCATTCGAAGCAAAGGCATCGGTGCCAGGCCAGCGTGTGACACAAAATGTCAATTACGATTGGAAAATTCTTCAGAGCGATGGCACCGTAGTCACAAGCGGCTCGGGTACCCGAGTTGGCACTCAAAGCTACACGATTGGTTTTACGCCCAGTCTACCAGGCGAATACCTGCTTGAAATTACCGCAGGTGCGGCTGGCGTGATGCGAAGCAGCACCAAGAACACGAAGTTCATTGTTGCGCCGGTCATTAATGAATTTGGTATGCAGCAAAAGGGAACAGCCGTTTACGCCAGCCCGGCAACGGTGATCTTTACGGGGCCGACCAATGCACAAGCCGGTCTGAAATTCAGCTACGATCTGGATAACGACGGTTCTTTTGACATTGTTGACAGCAATTCCCCAACGCTAAGCCACGCCTTTGCGACCCCCGGAAGCTATACCGTGGTGGGCCGGGTGACAGATTCCACCGGTTCAGTTGCCACATTGGCAACGGAGGTTATCGTTCAGCCTGCTGCGATTTCAGCGGCGGCACGCGGCTTTGAAATGATTGCCGGCGTACCTTCCAGCACCCTGCTAGCAACGTTTACCGACATTAACGCCAAAGGTGATCGTACAAAAGTCGCGGCTCGGGTTGACTGGGGCGACGGGCAGTTGACTAAGGGTGCTGTTGAGCATCTGGGTGGCGATCGATTCGCGGTCTATGGCACACGCACCTACCCATTGCCTGGTCAATATACGGTGAAGGTGCATATTGAAAGCCAATATGGCGCGGCGACAACAGTGCAGCCCCCGACAGTGACTGTACGACCGACGCCAATTGTCATTGCCAGTGCAATTGAGGCACGAGCCGGCTCGACCTTTGATGGAGTGGTCGGAACATTCCAGCCTGTGGCGGGTGTCAACGTGATTGGGGCCATGGTGCGCTGGGGTGACGGGCAGTCGTCAGAGGCATCAATTGAAAGTGATGGAGCCGGTGCATTCAGGGTCAAAGGGCGGCATATTTATGCAAGCGGTGGCAATTATGAGCCTGAAGTCGCACTGACGATTACAGGAACCGGGCTTTCGGCAGGCGGCTTTGGTCCAGCATCGCCCGGAGCATCCGAGATTCTTGGCATTTACATGGATGATTATGGCGCCACGGGTGGCCAGGTGCGTGTGACGAACGACCCAATTATTGTCACAGGTGTGGCCAATGCCGCGCCTCAGGCCGTTTATCAGACGGCCCGTACATCCGTTACCGACGCGAATACGCAGGCGGTCACGGATTTTAGCTATGTTTTAAGCGGTTTGGTACCCGACAAGCTCTACAGCGTGCGTCTGCATTTTGCCGACCCTTTTTCGCGGGCGGCAGGCGAACGGATCTTTGACGTTAATTCCGGCGAACTTCCCATACTTCGAGATTTTGACATCTATGCGGCCGCCGGCACATTCAGCAAGGCCGTGGTGATGCCGACACTCCTGCGAACCGATGGTTCAGGGCGTATTCCAATTTCATTTGTATCCAAAGTGGGTGAAGCGCTCATCAGCGCCATTGAAACTCAGCCGGTTGTTCATACGGACTCTTCGACATCAACGGTTTACGACGCACCAATTACGCTCACCGTCAATGATCTTTCAAGTGTCTCGCGCACAGTCAGTGGTGTCGTGGCAACATTCACAGTGCCCAATTCGCAGGCCACGGCGAATGACTTTGTCGGCACCATCTTCTGGGGTGATGGCATCTCATCGCCGGCCACGATTTCAGGTTCAGGCGGCAACTTTACGGTTTCCGGCTCAAATCGATATGCCGTTGGCGGCCTTTACAATACACGAATTGAAGTCGCCTACAGGCATGGCTACGGCATATCTGCCGGCAGCACAACGACAACAAGGGAATTTGTTTCAGACCGTTATTACAGCGATGGTCTGGGCACGGAAACCAACAAGACAATTGTTACTGCGTTTGTCAAAGACGAGGCGCCGGATTGGGTTTATTCATCGGTGCGTTATGGCGACATGACATACACGGTGCCAAATCTGATTCCGGGCAACAGCTACCGTGTACGTCTTCATTTTGCTGAAACACAGGTTAATAATACAGGCCAGCGGCTATTTGACGTGTCAATTAACGGCATGGAAGTGTTGACGAATTATGACGTCTTTGCCGCGGCAGGCGGGCGAAATCTGGCAGTGGCCCGTGCCTTTTTTGTAACGGCAGACGCTGATGGCAAAATTGCAATTCAATTTGAATCAGTGCAGGGCATGGCAATGGTCAGCGGGATTCAGGTCGCTCCCGGCGTTTCGCTGGCCAGCACGGCCACGGCAGCAGGCAACCTGAACAGTATTGTGCAGGGGCCATCAAGCACGACGGCCGGCGTTTTGCTCAACCCGATCGTGATTAATCTTGTGGATGAATTTGGAGAGATTGCCGATACATCCGTCAAAGTAAACGTGACACTCAATGGCGGGTCGTTTGCTGATGGCAGCACCACCAGCGTCTTTGCCGAAGCCGGTGTGGCCCGGTTTGACAACCTCAGAATCAATAAAGCGGGTGATTTTACAATCACCCTCAGGTCATTTGGCAATCAATCGTCCACTTCATCAAGCTTTACGATCGCTCCGGCAGCGGCCTCAAAAATGCGAATCGTGACGCCGCCTGAACGCTCAACGGCAGGCAATGCCATTCTGCCTCCAATCGTCTTTGCTATCTCCGATGCCTACGACAACACTGTAAGCAGCGATGCCCCTGTCACCCTCACCCCCAACGGCCCCGGCCCATTCACGACCGGTCCAACGATCACCGTCAATGCCGTTGCAGGTATTGCTACTTTCGCAGGGGTGACACTCAACAAGGCCGGCTCTTACACGATGACGGCCAGCACAAGTCTTTCGGGTGTCAGCGATGTCACGTCTCAACCAATCACGATTGCGCCCGGAACGCCAGCGCAGCTGGGTATCGCCTCATTGCCGGCAACAGCCAGCTCGGGGCTGGCTCTCAACACTGCCATTGAAGTTTGGGATATTTACGAGAACCGAACACCGACCGACACCGATGTGATTCTGACCGTAACCGGCCCCAACGGCTATTCTGTTACTCGCACACTGAGCACGGTTGCGGGGCTGGCTACTTTCAGCAATATCTATCCTGCTGCACCGGGAACGTATCAATTTGAATTCACCAGTGCCGGGCTGACGTCGATCAGCCGCAGCATTACCGTTGTGCCAACGGTGCTGACAATTAACACCCTGCTGGACAATGTGAATTCCACCGATGCGCTGATGAGCCTGCGTGAAACGCTTCAATTGATTGATCTGGCACCGACGGGCTCAGACGTCAAGGTCGTTTTTGCCTCTACGCTTACAGGCACCATCGCTCTGGATGCCAGCCTGGGCGCTTTACCGGGCATTGATCTGACAACTGAAATACAGTCGCCAACGCTGCCCATTGTTATTCAGGCAGCCCCAACAGTGAAAGCCCCGATTCTTGAAATTGAGTCGGGTGTGACGGTCTCGCTCGCCGGTCTGACTCTCTCCGGAGCACGCGCCACGGGGCAGGGCGGGGCCATTCGAAACTTCGGCACGCTATCGATGGAAAACGTAACCTTCACCGACAACACGGCCGAAACGGGTGCAGGGCTTTACAACGCCGCCGGTGCTACGGCTACGCTCAAAAATGTGACCATAGCAAATAATTCAGCCAGCTCTCAGGGTGGCGGCATCTTCAATGCCGGCACACTGACATTGGCCCATGCCACCATTGCCCGTAATCAGGCTGGCATCGGCGGCGGTGTGGCCAGCACAGCATCAGCCGCCGCAAACCTGGGCAACGCCATCATTGCCGATAACATCGGCGGCGACGTCGTCGGCGCTAACCCGACACCCTACGCCACGGCAACCGTTTTCGAAGGCACCGACGATTTTTTACAGCTCCCCGCCGACGGGCTGAGCGACTTCTCGGGCGGTTTCACCATCAGCTTCTGGGTGAATCCTGATTCGCCCTCCGCCATCCGCTTCATCGATCTGGGCAATGGCGCGGGGGCGGACAACATCGTAATCCACCGCGTCTCCGGCACGAACAACATCACCGCAGTGGTGTACAACGGCAGCAGCGCGGTTGGTGCTCAATCAGCCTGGGGGGTCATCGAAGACAACAAATGGCAGCACTTCACTGTGACATTGGACGCTAGTCGAAACCTCACAATTTACAAGAACGGTCTGGCCGTTGGCACGTCAACATTGGCACAAATGCCGCGAAACGTTGCTCGCAACAGCAGTTTCATCGGCCGGAGCAATTGGTCAGCCGATCCTTATTTCCGGGGCCAGATGAACCACGTGGGCATCTGGAACAGGGCTTTGAGCGTGGCGGAAGTCGCCGCCTCGATATCGGCTATTCCCACCGTGGGCACCAACGGCTCCACGGCCTATTATTCGCTGGCCGACGAGATTCGCCCCGGCCTCACCGGCTCGTCCGTTTTCAATAGTGGCCGTTACGTCACCCTGCCTGCATCCGGTTTTTCCGACTTCTCAGGCGGCTTCAGCGCAGGGGCCTGGATCCGTCCGATCTCCGCTGCAAATAACGCGAAGATCTTCGACCTAGGCAGCGGCGCCGGGGTGGACAATATCTTCCTGGCCCGCTCCGGAACAACGAACAACGTCGTCCTGACCGTTCAGAACTCAGGCGGTACAGCCAGCACGGTGACTTTCTCAAACGTGCTTGAGACTCATAAATGGCAGCACCTGAGCGTAACGATCGATGCCGACCGGCTGGTGACGCTCTACAAGAACGGTGTGTCAGTCGGCACCGGCACAATTTCGGCCATGCCCCGAGTCGCAACACGAACATCCAGCTTCATTGGCCGCAGCAACTGGACGGCTGACACCGCCTTCACTGGCGATATCGGTGCGATGAGCATCTGGAACCGCTCACTGACGGCGTCCGAGGCCCAGTCGCTCATGACGAATGCCCCAGCCGCCAACGCCTCTGGTCTGGTCGCTTACTGGCCTCTGAACGAAAAGGCCGGCACCACCGCGTTTGATATCAGTATTAACGGATGCAATGGCACCCATGTTGGCGGCCCCAATGGCACCCAGCCGCTGCGCGTAGCCGCTTCCGGCGGCATGGTTTCCGTTGCAGGCCAGGCTGCGCCGCGTCCCGACGCGACAAATCTGGCCTATTTCGGCGGGAACCAGTTCGTCAGGTTGCCTTCCAGCGGTTTCTCCAACTTCTCTGGCGGCTTCAGCGCCAGCGGCTGGGTCTATCCGACCAGTTCTTCAAATAATTCCCGATTTTTTGAATTCGACGCTGCCAACGGAGGTGACGACAGCATTTCCTTCTATCGGAATGGCTCGACAAGCACGGTGAATTTCGACGTTAGGGATGCTTCTGGAAACACTTACAGAGCCATCCTGAACAATGCGCTAGAAAACGACAAGTGGCAGCACCTGGCCGTCACACTTGATGCCAACCGGAATGTGACCATCTACAAAAACGGCGTCGCGAACCCGGCGGGCACGCTTTCGATCATGCCCAGAAACGTGTCACGCCCGAACAACTTGATCGGAATTGGCGTGACAGGCGGTTCGGCTTTCACCGGCCAAATGGGCGGCTTCAGCTTCTGGAATCGCTCGCTGAGCGAAAACGAAACCCGGTCGCTCATGACCCAGGCTCCAGCCACCGGCGCGGCGGGGCTGCTGGGCTACTGGCCGCTCAACGAGACCTCTGGCACGACGGCGATGGACGCCAGCGGCAATGTTCGCAACGGCACATACAACCAAACTACAAATTCCATGCCATTGCTGGGAAGCAATCTCTTCCTGAGCCATGGTGGCAACGTGATCGGCAACCCCGGATCGACGATGCAGACGTCCGGCATGCCGACACTAATTGGCTCATCGGGTTGGCTCACGACCGACGTTACAAATGTCACTCCGTCGTTTGGAACACTGGGCAATTACGGGGGCATCACGCAGACGATCCCTCTCTTGTCCACGGCCGCCGCGACGAACGTCGTCACCGGCCCGGCTGGCACAGTCACCGGCCTTGCCTTTGCACTTTCCGGCGACGGTCATACGCTTGATTCTGCGGGCAACGCTCAGGCCGATTGGTTTGACGACTCGACCCGACGATTTATGTCTGGCCGGTTCGGTTCGGCATTTGATTTCCGCGGTAGCGACATGCTTATGCTGCCGCGGGATTTGGTTTCCCAGCCGCAGTCAGGCTCATCCACAATGCCCGTGAGCATCTCCGTCTGGTTCCGCACGGGCGACGCTGGCATCATCTTCGGCCAGACGGGCCGGAATGGAGCTGGCAACGTGCCCTGGCTGTATGTCGGCACAAACCAGCGACTGCATGCCAACGCGGGTGGCACATCATCAAGCAACGTCGTCATCTCGCCCATGATCGTCACCGATGGGAGATGGCATCATGCGGCCCTGGTCTTCGACGGTTCGAGCAACACGCTCTATCTGAACGGCCAATCGGTCGGTTCAGTTGCCTCAACTGCACGTGCCTTTGATACGACATTCAATAACTGGCTCGGTTACGGTCACGGCGGTAGCTTCCCGAATAGTTGGACTACACCAAGACATTTTACGGGCCAGCTGGACGAATTCGCTGTCTTTGACAAAGCCCTCACCGCCGCGGATGTGCAGGTGCTCTTCCAGACCCCGCTGCCGACACAGGGAGTGTCTGGTGCCGATGCCGCCCTGGCCGCCAGGGCCGGTATCGCGAGAACCGCCAGCAGCGTGTTCGACGCGGCGACCGACCAGCGCGGCCTGCCGCGGCCGGCTGGATACCTGATGCCCAGCTCCTTTGCCAACCAGATCACGGCTCAGGCCGCCCCGATCTCACCCGTGAAGGACACGCCGCTGGAAAGCACCCTGGCCGTCTTCTCACACGCCAATCCGTCAGTGGATACCTCTCTTCTCTCCGCGATCGTCAACTGGGGCGATGGCTCCGAGCCCGACACCCTAACGACCACGGCCAGCGCGGCAGGCCGCATCGTGGCCGAAGGTGGACTCTTCCGCGTCATCGGCAGCCATGTCTATACGCAGGAAGGCCGTTTCGCCGTGAGCGTCACCATCAGCGATGGCCGGGGCAGCCAGGTGCTTGTCAGGCCCACGGAAGTGACACCCGGACTGGTGGGGAACTGGTCGGGTGATCGCACGCCGATCGACGCCGTGACACTCCAGCCGGCCACTTTATCGGTCGGTGCCACGTATGGGCCGGGCATTACCAACAGTGGCAAGGGGGCGTTTAGTTTTAACAGTTCCACGGCCTTGTTAAACGCCGGATCGGCAGCTTCACAGGAGCTGACGACACAGGGGACGATTGAAGTCTCGATTCGGCCAACGGGCGTGGGTGGCGATTCCGGCGGCACGGGCGGCGTGATGTTGAGCCGTGCCGGTGAATACGAGCTGGTGCGTTTCGCAGACGGCTCGATCCGCTGGCTTTTTGCGAACAACTCGGCGACTTTCAAGACTCAGGCGACTCAGGTCTATACAGCCGAAGGCAATGCAAATAGTGCCATCACAGGCACTGCGGCCACATGGTCAGGCACTCCCGGTTATGCCGCAGGAAAGCACGGTCAGGCGTTCTCGTTTGACGGCTCGAACTACGTTTCGCTTCCGTCAACCGGCCTCAGCGACTTTTCAAAAGGCTTCTCGGCCAGCCTCTGGGTCAATCCGGCGGAGGTCGATTCCGCCGCCCGATTCTTTGAGCTCGGCAATGGGCCGCTGAATGACACGATCGCTCTCTATCGGGAGCTTGAGACCGACGGACTAACGCTTTATGTTCGTTCGGGCGGGGCGGATCATTATGTCAAGGTGCCAGAGGCGATTGAGCAAAACGTCTGGCAGCATTTCGCCGTG
>JBILGL010000378.1:0-4864 GCA_044351075.1 Isosphaeraceae bacterium
CAGGAGCGTATTGAGCTGCTTCTGGACTATGCTCGCTCTTTGCCGCCGCTGCCCGAGCGTTTTGAGGCGCTTCGAGACCCGGAACATCGCGTGGAAGAGTGCCAGTCGCCGGTCTTCCTCTTTGCTGAGAAAGCACCCACCGGTGTTGAATGGTTTGCCGATGTGCCGATGGAAGCCCCCACTGTCAGGGGCTTCGTTTCACTGCTCTGGGAAGGCACGCAGGGAGCCTCGCCCGATGCCGTTGCCGCTATCTCCTACGACATTATCGGGCAGTCAGGCCTGAAGGAGCTTTTGGGTATGCAACGATTAAACGGCCTGACGGGTGTCCTTCGCCGGCTCAAAAAAATTGTGGCAGAAACAGCTGCAGGCTGATCAGTTGAAGCCATTTCCAAGTATCGATTGTCCCTACTCAGGATCGATCCATCATGCCAATCGCTTATCAGAATGTGGCCAAAATTTCAGAAATCCCGGCAGGCGAGAAGCTCTTTGTTGAGGTGGAAGACCAACCAGTCGCCCTCTTCAATGTCGATGGCCAGATCTACGCAATTGACGATGTCTGCACGCACGATGGCGGCCCGCTGGCCGATGGCAAATTGACCGGCCACGAAATTGAATGTGATCGCCACGGCGCCCGCTTTGATATCCGTACCGGATCCGCCCTTTGCATGCCCGCCGTTGAAAATGTTCGTGCCCATCATGTCAAGCTCGAAGGCGACTCGGTTTTTGTCGCGATTAACGACTCAGGCGACCTTCCCAAAGAAGCCCCCCGCTCTGCCAGCCCAGCCACTTCCCCGGTGTCTGCACTTGCCGGTTCCGCCGCAACTGTTGCAGCCTCTTCCGCTGAAACGGCTGCTGATGCACCTGCCCGCCCCATTGAGCAGGAAACGATCGTTAATGCCCTCAAGACCGTGATTGACCCTGAGCTGAATGTGAATGTGGTCGATCTTGGGCTGGTCTATACCGTGCAGACGCGTGGCACGGAGATAGATGTGGAGATGACGCTCACCACCCCCGCCTGCCCGGCTGGTCCGGAAATTCTGCGAAACAGCGTTAAAGCGATTGAAAAAATCGACGGCGTGACCAAGGCAAACGTCAAGCTGGTGATGAATCCACCGTGGTCACCAGCCCGTATGACCGACGACGCCCGAGACATTCTGGGCATTTTCTGATGCTCATCGGAATTCTTTCTGATACACACAATCAGGTGAAACGCACAGCCCATTGCGTTGCATTGATGGCCCAGATGAAAGTCTCGGCCATTTTTCATTGTGGCGACCTGACTCAGGGGCCAATGATCGGCGTGGTCACGAATTCCGGCATTCCCAGCTATTTTGTTTACGGCAATAACGACGATTCCGATGAACTGGCTTATGAAATCCAGCTCAAAGGCGGCATTGATCTACGATTCTCCGGGCTGGTCACACTGGCAGATCGAAAAATTGGCATGGCCCATGGTGACCGACCTGCCCTTCTGCAAAAGCTTGCAGCCGAAGAGCCGGATTATCTCTTTTTTGGTCACTCACACCTGGCGACCGATTTTCAACAGGGTCCAACCCATTTTATCAACCCCGGCGCCTTGCACCGTGCCCCGAAATACACTTTCTGCACGCTCGACCTGATAACCAAAGAATTGCACTGGCATAAGATTGATATTTGACAAATACTTACCTGACTTTTGCTTATCGCACGTGCAAAAAATCCTTTCCGGCATAATCCGCCAAGATGCTCTTTTTTTCATACTCTGGCAATAAGGAATCTTGGAAGATTGATCGAGAATTGACTATACTTACGCTATCTGGTTACAAGCCCCGGCGGGTTTGTGCCGAGGGAATCAGCCATAGCTGGTTCAGCCGCTCTGCCTGATCTTCACGAATTCTGCCGGAACGAACCTGACCTTTCCCCGCTGTTGATTGTCACGAGGCAATACATGAGTACCGATTCGGAACTGCCGGGCGTTTTCTACCCTGGCTTGGAAGGTGTGATTTCCAACGAAACCGCGATTACCAACCTGGAAGGCCGAAAAGGCGACGGTGACCTGGAATACCGCGGCTACCGAATCGAGGACCTGGCCGACCACGTCAGCTATGAAGAAGCTGCCTATCTTCTGCTTCATGGCGAACTTCCGAACAAGACACAGCTGGCTGAGTTTGACGCTCGCCTCCGCTCCCAGCGGGCGGTTCCTGCTGAATTGCTGGAACTGCTTCCGAAAATTCCGGCGAATGCCCATGGGATGGACGTGCTCCGCACTGCCCTGAGCCTGATCGCGCACTACGACCCGGAAGTTAACGCCTCGCCCACTGACCATGCCGCCAATGTGCGTAAAGCAGAGCGAATCGTGGCCAAAACGGCGACTGCCGTAGCCGCCCGTGAACGAATTTTGGCCGGCAAAAGCTCCGTCGCACCCGACGAATCTCTCGACCATGCCGCCAATTTCCTCTACATGGTGAATGGCCAGAAGCCAACCGGTTCCATGGCAAAGGCTTTTGACCTCTCGCTCGTGCTTTATGCTGAGCACGAGCTGAATGCCTCCACATTCGCAGGCCGCGTAACGGTATCGACCCTCTCCGATATCTATTCAGGGATCGTCGCCGCTGTTGGCACGCTCAAAGGCTCGCTCCATGGCGGCGCCAATGAAGAGGCTTGGAAGGTGCTGGTGGAAGTTGGCTCGCCTGATAAAGCCGAAGAGTGGATTCACGATGCACTGATTCAGAAAAAGCGAATCATGGGCTTTGGCCACCGGGTTTACAAGACCGGCGATCCACGGGCACGTATTCTCAAGACCTGGTGCCAAAAGCTGGCCGCTGAGATTGGCGACGACCGCTGGGAAAAGATCGCCGAGCCAATTGAGCGCGAAGTCACCGAGCAGAAAAAACTTCCACCGAATGTTGATTGGCCCACTGCCCGCCTCTACTACTACATGGGCCTTCGCACGGAAATTTACACGCCTATCTTCGCCCTGGCCCGCGTGGCCGGTTGGTCAGCCCATATCATCGAACAACTTGACTCGAATCGCCTGATGCGTCCGCGTGCCCGATACACAGGGCCAGCCAATCGGCCAGTCAAGCCGATTGATCAACGAGGTTGATTGAGCGTATTTCGAAAATCAATGAAAAAGGCGAAGTCATTTACTTCGCCTTTTTTGTTTTATTTACAGGTATTGAGCTTAATTATCGCTGAAGTTATCAAGCCGATAATTGATGACCGAATCGCAACTTAATCCACAAACTGAAATTCCTTGGCATTGATCAAGGCCCAAAGAATATCTTCCCAGGCCTCTTTGCGTTTTTCAGGGGCCTTTGAGGCAATAAAACCTTGTGCTGTTTTGATCTCGACAGGCTCTGGCCCGCGTGCATAAGCTGCCCAGAAAAGCTCGGCCAGCTTCACATCGTCAGGCCGGTTGTCTTTCGCCAATTGCTCCGCACGACCATTCGCCGCAGAGAGTTTTGCCTGCACTTCAGGCGAATTGAGCAGCATCAGGCTCTGGCTCAGACTGGCATCCCCAACGCGTTCACATTCGCAGGATGTATCACGCTCAGGCCGTCCGAAAGTCTGCAAAAAGGTCGAACCAATTGCATCGTCCGGCAAGTCAATCGCCCGCGTGCCTTTGGGAAAGCCACTGAAATCCGTTGGTACAGCAGTGATCTGCGATACAGCATCGAGAAGAACTTCTGCGGGCATTCGTTTCGGATAATGACGCGCAAAAGACTGATTGTCATTTTGATTAAACTTATTCGGCTCGCTTGAGAGCCCATAAGTCCGGCTTGTGCAGATCAGTCGCACCAGCTTCTTCAAATCATAGCCAGAATCAATGAAATACTGACTGATGCCCTGCATCAGTTCGGGATTAGAGGCTGGATTGGTGTCACGCATGTCATCAATCGGTTCAGCCAGTCCACGGTCAAAAAAATGAGCCCAGTATCGATTGACCAAAGCCGGTGCAAAAAACGGATTTTTAGTATCGGCCATCCAGTCAACCAGCTTCTCACGCGGATCATCAACTGACGATAGATCAGCGACGGATGCATCACCCAAGCCCTTGGGCTCCATCGATTTGCCTGACTTGGGATGACTCACTCCACCACCCTTCGCGGTGAAGATCACATCTTCCTTGCGGCCCCGGCGAGCCGCTTCCAAGTCTGGTTTGCGACCAATCTTCCCAAAGAAAGCAGCAAACCCGTAATAATCATCCTCACTCCATTTTTCAAACGGATGATGGTGGCATTTGGCACACTGAAGCCTCATACCCAAAAAGACTTGCGCTGTATCATCCACAAATGCGTCGGGCGTTTTGAGCTGGCTGTACCACATCACCGGCGGCGATGTGCGCGAATTGCCGGTGGCGGCCAGAATGCCCCGCACAAATTCATCATAAGGCACATTTTCAGCCAGCCGGCTTCTGATCCACGAGTAGAAACCGTATGACATGTAAGGATTTGTGCCACGCTTGTTGCGGAGAATATCGGCCCACTTGAGTGCAAAAAGCGAGGCATATTCAGGCCTTGCCAGAAGCTTGTCCACCAATTTGGCACGCTTGCTGGGGTCTTTGTCGCTCGCAAAAGCCCGGGCCTCATCGGCTGTAGGCAGGGTGCCGATGATATCAATACTTACCCGGCGGATAAATTCGGCATCCGTGCTCTGGCCACTGGGCTGAATCCCCAATGAATTCCAGTGCTTCATGGCCAGCCGGTCAATCAGATTATCCGTCGGAAAATCAACCTTGGATGCTATCGGCAGACCAAGCGGCACTTTTGCCGTAAAGACCGTCACCAATCCTTGATAACGAGCCATCACGGCAGCCTGCCCGGCCAGATCTTTTGTCCGAATCACACCACCGCCATCAACTTCCGCAACATCCGTATCATTC
>JBILGL010000377.1:0-4864 GCA_044351075.1 Isosphaeraceae bacterium
ATGATTTGGAAAACGACCCGAACGAAGCGAAAAATCTGATCGACACGAAAGATCCTATATTCATTCAGCGCATTAATGAATTGAAATCAGCAATGAAGCAATTGCAAGCCGAAACCAAAGACCCCTGGCTAAGCAAGTGGCAATATGAATGAGGGGCTATAAATAGCCGAAAGATTGAATTGCAATTCTTGCTATTTAAATTGGCATGAATATTCGGAAGAAACGCAGTCTGACTGGCTGCGTTTTTTTTGGAAATCGTGGTATAAAATCAGCCGCAGTGAATGTTGATCGCTCGTTTATCAGCAGTTGCCTAATGATAGTCAATTTGTTATACTTTTGGTATGAAAACGGCTATATCCATACCTGATCAGGTTTTTGAAGAAGCGGAGAAGCTGGTCCATCGGCTTAAGACTTCGCGTAGCCAGCTTTATGCCCGTGCAATTGCGGAATTTGTAGCCCGGCACGATGAAGATGAGATTACGAAGCAGATGGATCAAGCGGTGCGAGAATTGGCCGGCGAGCCCGATATTTTTTTGAAAGAGGCTTCGAGACAGGCATTGGGGCGGGATGAATGGTGATTGGTCAGGGCGAAATCTGGTGGGCCGATCTTGCCGAGCCAGTCGGTTCTGCGCCCGGATTTCGTCGGCCGGTGCTTATCATACAGTCTGATGCCTTGAATCGCAGCCAAATTGCAACTATTGTTTGTATTGTGTTAACGAGTAATCTTCGATGGTCAAGTGCCCCTGGTAATGTGCTTCTTAGGGCAAAGCAAACCGGGCTTGATCGAGATTCGGTTGCGAATGTATCGCAGATCGTGACGATCGACAGACTTCAGCTTACGGAACGGGTCGGGAAATTAACAAGAAAACAGATGGATACCATTTTTTCAGGTATTGATATTGTGATGGGACGATAAACTTTAAACAGAGAAATTATTAATGATTACAGTGGATGGGTTGATCGAACATGGCACACTCAGACTCATTTGCAAAAGTGATTTTGCATAGTTCAAGCCGGTAATAATTCAGCCCGTTTGATAGCAAATACAATCAAACATTTTTCTGGTATTGAAAATGGAATAATAACGCAAATTACGATTGATTTTTCAGAAGTCGATTATTCCTGGGGTGATGGACCGGCGTGGTTGATTATTCCATGGGTTTTTCGTTGTAAAGTGACATTTATTGCGGAAATCATAATAAAGAACTGCTTGAGTAGTTATTTAAATTTTCAGGTCTGAAGAATATCGATATTATATTATTATCAGCCTGAATAAGTACAAATTGAATTTCTATTGCAAGATTTATCATGCCATTTCCATGATTTTGACACGATAAATCGTTGCATACACTCAACATGACAAGACGATTTCAACTCGTTCAAACTGCTCAATCCACCGTCAGAACAACTTTCCCGGCCAGCTTTCCTGATCCGCCCAGTGTAGCATCTTCCAGAAACTGATGCGCAGCAGCGGTTTCGGCCAACGGAAATTGTTGGCCCACGATTGCCCGAAGCTGGCCAGTGGCTGCCCAGCGCGTGATATCCATGGCCGCAGCACGTTGCACTGCCGGCGGGAACTGGAACATCGCAAAGCCGAGTACCGAGAGATTCCTCGGGTAGAACGACCCCAGCGACGGAAAAGTTGGCACAGCCACGCGACCAGCCATCACGATAAATCGCCCGCCCAAAGCCATCAGCGGAAAACTGCCGACAAAATCAGGCTCGCGCTGCGTTTCAAACCAGATGTTCAGGCCGTTGGGGGCAAAAGTGCGAAGGGCTGCGGGCACGTCGTCTGTCCGGTAATTTAAGACGACATCTGCCCCCAGATCCCGACAAAGCTGCATTTTGGCGTCGCTGCCGGCGGTGGTTGCCACACGGGCCCCCGCGGCTTTGGCCATTTGAATGACCATCGAGCCAACACCGCCCGACCCGCCCGCGACATAAACCAGCTCGCCCGGCTGGAGTCGGCCCCGGTCAAAAAGGCCGAGGTGGGCGGTAATACCCGTCAGGGCCAGGGCGGCCATCTCTTCGTCGGCCACGCCGATGGGAGAGTGATACAGCCAGTCTTCATGCACGCTGGCCAGCTCGCAGGCGGTGCCCTGTCGGCCCACGATGCCCTGATTCGAGCCCCACACGCGGTCGCCTGGCTTAAAGCGGGTGACTTCCGGGCCGACTTCTTCCACCTCGCCCGCCAGGTCGCAGCCGGGGATCTGTGGCTGGTTCAGCGGCATCGCTACCGTTCCGGCCCGCACATAAAGATCGATCGGATTCAGGGCACTGGCACCCACACGCACACGCACGCCCTTGGGCTCGAGCGGGGGCACGGGCAGATCGCCAAATTCGATGACAGTAGCGGGGCCAGTCGTTTTGTAATAAGCGGCTTTCATGCGAGGGCGATGACTTTCCGGAAGTTATGTTGAAAGATGACCAGAAGGCGGTTGCTGGCTAGGTTACCGGTGCCTTGTTATTGCGGAATACCGATTTCCACGATTTCGCCGCTGATTCGCACAGGATAGGTGGAAACGCGGGTGCGGGGGCTATCGAGCCAGCAGCCAGTCTCAAGGCTGAATCGCCAGCCATGCCAGGTGCAGGTCACGGCTTTATCGTCCACCAAGCCATCGGCGAGCGGGGCGCCCTTGTGTGGGCAGGCATCGTCGATCGCGTAATAGGCCCCTTCGGTGCGAAAGATGGCGATGAGCCGACCGGCGATTTCTACGGGCACGCCAACGTCGTCGGTGATGTCAGCGAGCTTGCAGGCAGGGTGATATTGATAGGTGTCGTCGCTCATGGCGGCATATTCTCAGAGTAAGGTCTGCGGCAAGGTAAGGGCGATTGGTTGACATCGGGCAGTCGCTTGCCTTTTTTCGTCGCATTCTTGGTAATATATGCCACAAGTGCGGCTGATTCGGCAAGACGAGCCGCGACGCAAGCAGCCCCAGTTCTTAGCCAGCGAGCCGAATTTCATGAGCGATGCCCAGATTGACGCCCGTCTGTTTTGTGTGTTTTGCGGCAGTCAGGCTGGCGGCCGGTCGATTTATGCCGAGGCAGCCAATGCCACAGGTCATGCCATTGCCCGGCAGGAGATGGGCCTGGTTTATGGCGGCGGCAAGGTCGGCCTGATGGGCATTGTGGCCGATTCTGTACTGGCCCACGGCGGGCCGGTGGTGGGCGTAATTCCCGACGTGCTTTTGACAGAAGAGTTGGTGCACGAGGGCGTGACGCGGCTGGAAGTGGTGCGGTCCATGCACGAGCGAAAGGCACGCATGGCCGAGCTGGCGAGCTTTTTTCTGACGCTACCGGGCGGCATTGGCACGTTCGAAGAATTTTTTGAGATTGTGACGTGGGCTGTGCTGGGCATTCATCAGAAGCCAATAGGGCTCTTGAACGTGGATGGCTATTTTGACCCGATCCTGAGCCTGCTGCGTCATGCGGTGGAAGAGAAATTTTTGCGTCCACAGCATCTGGATTTGATTCTCGTGGGCGAAGACCCGGCATCGCTGGTCAACAAGCTGGCAACATACGAGCCGCCCTCACCCGGCCGATTGTGGCTTGATCTCAATCAGTCTTGAATGGGTTGAGGTTTGTTGTGATCCACCGTTAATGAAATGTTGATTCGCCAGGATCATCCAAACTTTAACTTTTTACCAATAAATTTTTTCGGGAAATTCATGCATGCGGGTTTTAATGAAATTATCAACGAAATGGTACTGATTTAATAAAAATGTTTCAGCAGGGCTCAATTTGTCAGGTAAGTTTCAATTGATACAACTTGAATGCCGCACCATGTGCGAACCGATACTTGAAAAAGCCGGTTTGCACGGAATTGAGATCAGGCGATTGCACCATGCGTCTTGGCAAACACCAATTTGATTTAAAACCGGGCTCATTCCGGCGCCGCTCTGTGCTGCTTTTGATGCTCACCGCCGTGAATGTCTCCGGCTGCAATAACGGCCAGATTCGTAATGTGCAGCGGCCCCGGTTTTTAAGCAACCCATTCCGACGCCCGGCAATCGTCGTGAATCCAGGCCTTGAGGCTGTAGAAACGCCCGGTTCCGTCGTCGTTGAGCAGCAGGGCGGCATACCGGCCAATTCGGCAATTAACAGGGCCGAACCGCCCGCCACCCAGCTTGAAGCACGACCCGGCGGCACGGTGACAAACATCGTTCCATCGTTCGACGATGTTCGCCCCGCCTCTACCGAACCTTCCAGCAAATACAATAATTCCATTTCCGGCGGAATTTCCGGCAAACGCTCAGACAGCACCAGCGCCAGCCCGGCACCGGCCGTTGAAGCCCCCAATGTGATTATGGATAACCCGCCCATCGGCGGCTTAGATCGCACACCAACAACCAACCCTCCGCTTGATTCTTCGCCCTCTCAGGGTTCTGGTTCAGGCTCCGGCAAGGCCGAGCCTCGGCTGGAATTTCTTGAGCCCCGCCGCCCCGGTCAGTCGGGCAGTGGCTCTTCATCGACCCTGCCGAATGATAAAACCGGCGGATCAACCGCACCCGGAACCAAGCCAAGTGCCTGGCGCACACCAAAATTTGGTGATGTATCGGGCCGGACGACATATCAGACAAGCAACAGAGGCGCGGCAACAGAATCGCAATATGGTGATTCAACACCGCCCCGGCTGGGTGTGCTTGACTGAAATGCAATCAGCAGAAATATGATTGCATTTCAATTACAATAAGGCTGCAATTCATCACCGGCGTTAGCCGATGACGAGATTGCACAATTTGCCGGGTACGACGATCGCCTTGCGAATTGTCTTCCCGGCCACCAGCGACGCGATTTTCGGGTCGGCCATAGCGGCTTTCTTCACGGTCTCTTCGTCGGCATCAACCGGCAGGGTCACGCGGCC
>JBILGL010000379.1:0-4854 GCA_044351075.1 Isosphaeraceae bacterium
AATTGATTCCATGAGCGACGATGCCCCTGATGAGAGTCTGACTTCCGTACGCTCAACAGAGGCTGAGCTCAAGGAGCTTATGGGGCTTTTTGACGCCCCGGCCTTTGCCCGACGCGGGCGTGATGTAGAATGGGCAGTGGCTCGCACGCTCGAAATCAGCCGTCGTCAGCGTATTGAGATGCTGGAAATGGTCCATTGCCGATTACGCATGTGGGTGTCCGCCACCAGTGGATATCACGACTGGCAAATCGCTTTTACAGCCCCGATCAATTATCTCTGGCAAATGACAGGTGCCAAAGAGCCCTTATGGAGTAATTCTACTAAAGTTCGACCGCGAGCAGTCTATTCAGCCTCACGCGACCTTGTATCAAGCCTCGAACGTTTTAATAACCGCTGGGGAAAGTGGGTCAATAAGCTTGAGGCCGACACCATTAACCGCCAGATCGATCATTACAATAAATACTATGTACTTGAAAAAGAATGCGTTGTCGGATCGGCCAAGCTGGCTGCTCGGCTCTTTCAGCCCGTCCCTCGAATCGATCCAGCCTGGCTTTTCAGCCAGTTTCCGCTGATTCAAGTGCCCGTGTTGAAATAGAAATGCGAACGGTAAAATGGAATTATATTGTTAATTGCAAAGGCAAATATTGAAATAATAATGAATTAAATTCCAAAACCATCTTTATTTCACTCACATAAAAATGGCACTCTTCAATATCAGATTTGTTTATCATTGGAAAAATCTGCATCATCCTCATAAATTACAGTATTTTTTGCTGGAGAAAGTTGGCCATATTCGGCAAAATAGAAGGTCCGGTTTCTACCTCTTTCCGGCATCATTCCAAAATGGTCGGTGATCAGGTCTGTGGGCCGTGAGTAAACAATAGCTCTCAACAAATTCAGGATTTCGGCCCATGTCCGACTTCACCAGTCTCCCAAAAGGTGTCAATCCCGCTTCTTCCACTGAACCGGCTCAGGCCCCAGCAACTCCTGTTCGGCCAGCTGATGACGACGCCCCGGCGAAGCGTTCGCAGGAAGCAATTGACCGCCAGATCGACGCGGCCATCGATGCCAAGGCTAAGGGTGGCAAGTCATTAGATCCGAATATGCCTCTCAAGAAGGTTTTCGATGACGAAATCGAAGCCGAGCTGAATGAGTTTCTCGACGCCTTTGATACCAAGTCGATCGAGTCTGTGCTGCCCGCCCCCAAGGGTGCCCCGAAGCCAAAGGCCGAAGCTGGCAAGCCCGCAGCCAGTGCAGCCCCTGAAGCCAAGCCGGCGAGCAAGGGGAAGACCGGCAAAATTGTGAAGATCACCAAGGACTGGGTTTTTCTTGACATGGGCGGCAAGTCCGAAGGCTGCATCCCCGTCGGGCAGTTTGAGGGCAAGGAAATTGCCGTTGGCGACGAAGTGCCGATCACCATTGAGCGATTTGACACCACCGAAGGGCTGCTGATTGTTTCGCTCCGGGGTGCCTCAGTTGATGCTAATTGGGACACCATCAAAAAAGGCATGGTGGTTGACGCTTTCGTGGAAAAGGGTAACAAGGGTGGCCTTGAAGTCACGGTGAACCAGCTTCGCGGCTTCTTGCCGATCAGCCAGATCGAGATGGGCCGTGTGGAAGACACTGCCCCTTACATCGGTCAGAAATTGCAGGTGCTGGTAACGGAAGTCAACCAGAAAGCGAAAAACCTGGTGGTCAGCCGCCGTGATTTTCTGGAGCAGGAGCGGGCCGAGCTACGTTCCAAGACGCTGGCCGAGCTGGAAGAAGGGCAGACGCGTGAGGGCGTGGTGCGTAACATCCGCGACTTTGGGGCCTTTGTTGATCTGGGCGGGGTGGATGGGCTTCTGCACATCGCCGACCTGGCCTGGAAGCGGGTTCAGAAGGTCGAAGAGATCGTGCGACTGGGCGATAAAGTCAAGGTGAAGGTCCTCAAGATGGACCCTGACAAGAAGCGGATCAGCCTGGGGCTGAAGCAACTTGTCGATTCGCCATTTGACCGGGCTTCGCGCGATTATATGATTGGCAGCCGGGTGACGGGCAAGGTCACACGCATTGCTGAATTCGGCGCGTTTGTCGAGATTATTGATGGCGTTGAAGGGCTGATTTACATCGACGAGCTTTCTCCCAACCGTGTTCGGCGCATCAGCGACATCGTCAAGCCGGGGCAGGAAGTGGAAGTGCAGATCATGTCGATCGACCCGGAAAAGCAGCGGATCAGCCTTTCCATGAAGGCTGTGGTGCTGGCCAAAGAGGAAGAGGCGCTCGAGGCTGCCGATGCCGAAGCCGCCAAAGAGCCACCCAAGCCGAAGCCCGAGCGCAAGGTGCCGCTCAAAGGTGGTCTGGGCGGCGACAAACCGCTCTTTTCGCTTTAATTAAATTTGATTTCGCCTGAATTGAAATCAGATAAGAAAATGCGAAAGGCCAGGGCAAATGTCCCTGGCCTTTCTGATTCACTGAATTCCCAAAACTGATCGAGGTCAGATCTTTGGATTGGTCTTTCGCAGATAACTGGTCACGTTCCAGAGGGCGAAGGTGGAATTCATCTTCTTGTTTGACGGGAACGGCCGGCCAAGGGAATTGAAATTGCCGGTCGGGATTCGCGTAAACTTGGCCGGGGTTTCAGCCGGTGTGCTTGGCACATAAGGCGGAGCTACAGGCCCGCGATTAACATTTGTCTTGAAGGCATAGAAGGCGACATTCGGGGCATCCGGCGTGACGCCTGAATTGTCAATAGTGCCTTCAATCTTGGCGTCGATCTTACCACCACCCAGGGCCATGGCATTGGGCGAGTCGTAAGAGCCGTTTGATGGCTCATAAGAGGCTGCAAAGATCGAATCAATCACATTACCGGCAATCTGGGCGTTAATCGCACCGCCCAAGTCGGCAAGCGTATCGGTCGATGCCGTCTGCTGGCGGAATTCCGTTTGCAGGTTCTGATTGATACCGGCCAGAATGGTGGAATTAATCACGTCGCCGCCTGAGCGGAAATAGCCCATCTGACGCGTTGTTTTCACTTCCGACCCAACCGCGCCACGCGCCATTTCCAATCGGCTCATGGTGTGGGCATGAATCGTCACACTATCCATCCCCAGGCCAAACTGGGCATACCGAATCCCATTCACACCAAGGGCAAAAACATTTTTCGTTTCACCGCCAATATTTAACCGGCGGATGCTAGTGCCCGATTGAACAGAAAAGTTGGTAGCATTATTGCGAACCATTACCTGGCCAATCGCACCCACGACGTTCGTCTGGATAGCCTGTCCCAGATACTCGCCGGAGGAACGCACTATTGTGCCACCGCCGCCAAGATAGCCGGTGGGTGCAATTTCAGGATTACCACTGATTTCATTAGCCTGAATGGCATTAATTCGGCCGATCGTTTCGATATCAATTTCGTCGTTGATCGGCTGGGCCGCGGTGGTTCCCGCCTTGGTGGCACTGACGAATTTATCTACATAAATGCTGGTGCCAAGGAAAGACGGCAGACCAAGCTTGATGGAAGCCTTGTCGGCAAAGGCATTGGTGGCCGGTGCCGGAATGCCGCCACCGGGGCTGGCTGTCATGTCCACACCGCCAAAGCGAAGTGTGTTAACCCCATTGTCAATCTGAATATCGGCAGTCAGGGCTGCCGTCTGATTTGATTGAGTAATCCCAAGCCAGAAATTCGGGATATCAATGGCGTAGAGACCATTATTTGAGGTGCCGGCGAGTGAGTTACCGCCAAACTGACTCAAACTCTGGAAAAAGACTTTGCCGTCGCCATTTGGGCCCTGCTTGACCTCGCCCACCATTCGCGACGCCAAATTTGCAGTGCCGGCAATTTCAATCGATTGAATCAATGCCGGTGTGCCCAGCGGCACATCGTTTCCGGATGAATCCGGCTGATTGATCACACGAAATGTTCCTGGGCCAATGAGCCGCAGAAACCACGTGTCGCCGTCAATATCTACCCCGGAAATGACTTGGCTGAGCACCTCGCGGGTCTCAAGCACATCCATCTCCAAGCCTGCCTGGTAGCTCGTCTTCCGTCGCTTCGCCTGATTCATCGCCCAAGGCTCCTTCATTGAGCCGGTCGCCCGTGCGGCAACCGCCTGTCGTTACGCCGTTAAATCTCGCCTTATTAATCCAGATTGTCGCCGAGAATCCCAAAACCGATTCAAAGTACAGCAAAATCAGGGAATGATATTGCTTATTTTGGGATTATCTCCCAAAATACTTCAGATCGATGACAATTCGCGGAACAGACCCGAATTGGCGCAACGATTCGTACATCTAGCAAAATCGTCATGAAGCGAACTCGATCATGAGATTTTGTTACGAAAATAACGCGAAAAAAATGATGACGTGACGGACAGGGGTCTTCGCATGGATATTCCGGACATGCATCACAACGACAAGGGAGCCATGAGTTTCGAGCGAATTGGCAGGCTCCATCGCATGGCCACTCTACTGGCCGGTGGTCCGGTAGATAAAGCCAGAATTATGCAGAAGTTGGATATCACTGTCCGGACTTTTTATCGCGACCTGATTACGCTCGAAGAAGTTGGCCTTCAGGTACTGAAAACACGAACGGGCTATCTTGTCTCGGCTTCTCGCGACGAGATTGAGCAGAAGCTACCCTTCCCGGGGCCGATTTTGAATATTTCAGAAGCCAGAGCGCTGGCGGAGGGATCATCTCCAGCCGCTAAACGCATTGAGCAACAGCTCTATAAAATTACCAACCAGGCCTGATTTTTCGGCGAACTTTTCCTTCGGCTGGGTTCATGCCAGAATGTCGTGAATCACCCGCCCACCAATATCAGTAAGTCGCTCAAATCTTCCGTCGTGCAGCACTTCCAGCGACTCATGATC
>JBILGL010000380.1:0-4853 GCA_044351075.1 Isosphaeraceae bacterium
AATCCCCACTGCCACCTGTCAAAGCGGTAGAGGTGAAGGATACATTTGACCGGACAGTGCAGCCGGAAGCCGGCCCAACGCCGACTTTCACGCCGCCGGCGGTGGTTCGTCGCAAGCTTTCCAACGGCATCAATGTGCTGGTGGCTGAGCGTCATGAGCTGCCAATTCTGACCGTAAGCCTTTCCGCTCGTGGCGGCGAAGTGAATGTGCCGTCGGGTCAGGAAGGTCTGGCGAGTCTGGCGATGAGCCTCGTTACCGAAGGCACAGCCAAACGCGATACGCAGCAACTGGCCAGCGAGCTTTCCATGATCGGTGCCGATCTCAATGCCGGTGGTGGTCTGGAATCGAGCAGCATGTCGGTGACCACGCTGACGAAGCACACGGATAAAGCCATGGAGATCTTTACCGACGTGCTCTTTAATGCCAGCTTCCCGGAAAAAGAGCTCAACCGGCTGAAGCTTCAGCGTCTTTCGGCGCTGGCCCGCAAGTTCGACAGTGCCGATGGCATTGCCGGCGACGTCTTCCCCAAGCTGCTTTATGGTGAAAAGCACCCTTACGGCCGCGATAACGATGGCAACATCGCGACCCTTCGCGGGCTCAACCGCGAGCAGGCTGCCGATCACTTCAAGAAGCTCTTTAACACAGCGAATGTCTCGGTGATTGTTGTGGGTGATATTACGCCCGATGGCGCTGTGGCCCTGCTGGAAAAGAACCTTGGCGGATGGAAGGGCGGCGAAACAGTGAAGCTTGAGATTCCCGCCCCTTCCCCGGAAAAGAAGCCAGGCATGTATCTGGTGAATAAGGCTGCTGCGGCTCAGAGCGTGATTGCGGCAGGGCTGGTGGGTGTTCCACGCAGCACGCCCGACTATTTCCCGCTGGTGGTGATGAATGCCGTGCTGGGCGGCCAGTTTTCCAGCCGGTTGAATCTCAACCTTCGCGAGGAAAAAGGCTACACTTATGGTGCCCGCTCTTCATTCGCGTTTAACGCCGGCCCAGGGCCATTCTCGGCAGGTGCCAGTGTGCAGACGGCCGTGACGAAAGAGTCGATCGTCGAAACCGTTAAAGAGCTGACCGAGATCACCGGCAAAAGGCCCGTCTCTGATAAAGAACTGGCCTTCGCCAAGGATCGCCTGATCAAGGGCTTCCCCGGCCGTTTTGAAACGACATTCGCCATGGCCGGTGCGCTGTCTGATCTCGTCCGCTATAACCTGCCCGACGATTACTTTGCGACGTATCAGTCTAAGATTGAGTCGATCTCAGCCGACGCTGTGAACGATGTCGCGAAGAAGTACCTTCCCTTCGACAAGATGACGATTCTTGTTGTGGGCGATGAGTCAAAAGTCAAGGAAGGCCTTAAGAGCCTGCCCTATGGCACCAATCTGGAAGTGCTGGAAGTCAAGCCACCAGTGCCGCCGATGGGCGGCCCCGGCGGCCGTCGTGGGCCTGCCCCAGTGCCAGCCAAAAAAGCGGATGATAAGTAATATCGCTTAGGGTTGGTTATCAACCTGATTTTCGGTCGGTCAAATGAAAGAGCCCGGATATTTGATCCGGGCTCTTTTTCACTTACCTTATTTCAAAACAGCTTACTTGATCACCTCGACCCGATTTGCTTGATGAAGAGAATCAGATCAGCAAAATCCTGTGGTTTAAGCCCATTTTCCAAACCTTCGGGCATGAGCGACTGACCCGTGGACCTGACTTCCTCAATCTGGTTTCGGGGCACCGTTTCCATCACACCTTCTGCCCGCTTGAGCACAATGGCGTTCGACGATTCAGAGGCGATCATGCCAGTCAGCACGCGACCATCCTTCATCGCGACCGAATAATTGATATATTGCGGGGCGATTTCGCGATTTGGCTCAATGATGTGGCCCAGCAGATCTTCAGGGCTACGCGAGATGACCGTTTGCAGATTCGGGCCAACTTCCGCCCCATAGCTCGAGCCGCCCGCTTTGTGGCACGTGGCACAGACCTTCTTGAAGACTACTTCGCCGCCTTCCCACTTGCCTTCCAGCTTCGCGGCGGGGGCAAAGGCTTTGAGCACATCGGCCCGGGAGATGCTGGGCAGGCTGGCAAAGAGCTTTTTGACACGGTCGGCCAGTTCCGCATTTTTTGATTCAGCAAGTTGGGCCCTGCGTGCTGGATCAAGTTCCGTAAGCGGAATAATTTGCGACTCCATCGCATTGACCAGTGCCTGCTGGCGATCGGGGCGAGTGAAAAGGGCCTCAACCACTTCTCGCCTTTGAGTGGGGCCTAGCTCTTTCCAGCGGCTGACCAGAAGATCGGCTACACCCGGGCGATTCAGGGCCGAGAGGGTTTGGACGGCTGTCATTTGAGCCGTTGGCGGATTTTCGGCAGTGAGCATTGATTCACAGGCTTTGGCCAAGTCAGACGACGAGCCAAGCCGTGCGACACGAATGGCTGAAATGCGTTCGCCTGCCGGTTTTTTCACGTCGCTGATCGTGGCCAGTGCGGCAGAAATACGTGATTTGAGCAGGTCCTTCCGCTCGGCCGGAATCAGGGCGTCCAGATTCTTCCCGGCACGTGAGGCTCCCTGAGCAAGGCCGTTAAGAACCGGGTCGGCAAGGGTCTTCTGATTGTCGCCGGTAAAAGCGATTTCGAGCAGGCGTGCCAGCTCTTCCTGCCTTGCCCGGGCGGCCACCAGAGTCGCGATGTCCTCGGCCCAGCTGGCCGCAACCGAGGCAGAGCCGCCGCTCTTCACAACGCCTGCCAGAAATTCAACTTCCCGGCCGCTGATCGAGCTTAAAATTGCGGCCCGAAGCCATATGTCCAATTCGCCTTTAGTTGCGATTTTCACCAGGGCTTCGGTTGAATCGGCCGAGGCGAGTTCACCCAGCGAAAAGGCGGCTTGCAGCCTGACAAAGCCGTCGGCATCGTTGGCCAGGCTTGCAAGTGCCTGGGCTGTGGCGGCGTCTGATTTCAGGAATGGCTCGCTCAGCCTGGCGGCCTGTTCGCGAACGCCCGGGCTCTCATGTGTAAAAGCTGGTGCAAGCACCGCAGGCGTGAGCTTGCCCAAAGCGGCCAGTGTCCAAAGAGCATGGGCGCGGCCCAGGGCTGATTCGGACGTCTTCGCCAGCATCTCAAGATCAGCGGTGACGGTGAGATCGGCACGCTCCAGCAGCACTCGCTGGGCTGTTTCACGCCACCAGGCGTCGGGGTCGGCCAGATAAGGCACCAGTTCTTTGCTGGCCAGTTCCTGCAGCGAAACCAGCTTTCTCGGCTTAAAGCCAGTGTGCACCAAATGATAAAGCCGCCCACGATTCTTGCCAGATGTCAGATCAAGGTGCTTCTTGATTGGCTCGGGAATGGAGAATGGGTGCTCGATCGTTTCGCGATACATATCAAGCACCATCAGTGTGCCGTGCGGCGTATTGGTGAAATTCACGGGCCTGAACCAGTTGTCGGTTGAGGTGATAAATTCCACATTCGGGTCGGCCCGGTGGGCGGTATAGTGCGTGCCGGTTCGTTCCATGATCTTGCGGTGTACAAGATTCCCGCCGACATCGCCGATAAAGGCATTGTTGCGATATTCTGCCGGATAAGAGGTGCCGCGATAGATTGTGACGCCTGTCGCAGATGTGAAAAAGCCGGTGGCGACCAGCTCTGTGGCTGGGGCACGCTTGCGGAAGGCGGGGTCTGAGGCTCGCTGCCGGGTGCGCACAATCCGCCAAGGCTCAGCCTGGCTTTTACGATAGACAGGGGCGGCTGCACCTTCGGCCGGGATATCCAGCAGAACGGCACTCTGAAAGAGGTTGGGGTTACGTTCAAGATAATGCGAAGGCAGCATGATCTGACGAATGTGGTTGGAATTATTACAGACAAACCGATGACCCCAGTCATCAAGGCTATGGCCGAACTGGCCGCCGCCCGAGATTGGCTCAAAAGCCGAACCGTCTGGACGGAAGCGGAAATCTCGGCCCCGGATGGATGTTACCTTTCCGGTCACATGGTTTTTGATGTCGCCGCCATTGCCGCCGCCCGAGCAGTAAATCCAGCCGTCAGTGCCCCAGACCAGACCATTTAAAAGGGCCTGCACGTTTTGTGTGCCGAAGCCGCTGAACATGACTTTACGGGTGTCGGCGATGCCGTCGCCGTTGTCGTCGCGGGCATAGATAATCTCAGGCGGGGCGGTCACAAAAACGCCGTCTTTATAGGGCAGAACGCTCGTTGGCCAATCAAGCCCGGTGAGAAAATCGGTACCTTTTTCAAAGATGCCATCGCTATCGCCGTCAACCAGCAGCCGCACTTTGCCGGTGGGGCGTTCTTCGGGGAATGGATAGCCACGCATTTCCACGACATAGGCCCTGCCCCGGGCATCGTAAATCATGCTCACTGGATCGGCGACGAGTGGCTCGACCGCACTTTGCACAAGGCTGAAACCCTGATGAATGGCGAATGTGCCGGATGCCTTGTCAGGCTCAACGGCCGGGATGCGGGGCAGTTCTCTGGCCAGGTCCTCTTCCTGCGCCCGAACATCGGCAAGCGGGATCAAAAAAGTGGCGGCAAGTAGCCAGAAGCGGCAACTATCCTGAAAGGTTATGCGGAACAGACGCATCAGTGAAAATCCTTGCGGGGAGTGGCAAATACAGGGCGGGTGACCTCCAAGTCCATCGGTTGCGTCAGACCACTTCCGCAGGAGATTGGGAGGAGTCACATTATTTTACCACAAAGGCCACGGCCTTGCACGCCTGAGCGATTCTGAATTTAAGTAGTCCCCGAAGACGATCTGCCGAAAGATTTTCAAGTATCGGCACTAAGCCAGGGATTCGGCTGATCATTCTGAAAGAGAATTCATGAAAATATTCAGTGATCAAATACCGATTCAATCGCGT
>JBILGL010000381.1:0-4843 GCA_044351075.1 Isosphaeraceae bacterium
TGGCTTTGTGTCTCTGTGAGAGATAATTTATTAATTAATATTGGCCGCCCAAGACGATTCCGGATCGTAAAATCCTGATATACAGGGAAATAGAACAAGACCTGTCACGATAAATCGTGAGCTACTTCAAACATTGGAGCATACAATAAAACCTGTCACGATCAATCGTGAAATGAGATAAAATCAACTTCTCTCCGTTTCACATGTAAGTCGTTTGTCAAAAATGGTATGTTTTAAAGTCAATCAGGAGTTGGTTGCAATATTTGTTTTTTGATCGACTTCTGCAGCGAGTTGGTGCATGATTGGTTCGTTGGCGGGAGGGAAGGTGAGTGTCGGGAGGATGGAGCCGTGGACCCAGTGGAAACCAGAGTCCGGAGCGGGTTCGGCGGAATCAGGGTCGGGCCGGCAGTTGTAATAGTTTAAATGTATATGGCCATGGGCATAATGATGTTCAAATTCGGCACGAAGGCTGAGGATGGCGACGGACATGCCCATTTCTTCTGAAGCTTCGCGCAGGGCGGCGGCTTCGGGCGATTCGCCGGGCTCGCATTTGCCGCCGGCAAATTCATAAACTCCGGGCATCGGGCCGCCGGGTGGCCGGATACGGATCAGAAAGTAATCGCCCCGGCGCACAATGGCAATTGCGACACGTGTCGGGGCTGATTTCAATTCCGGTTGCATTTCCATTGAAATGGTATCAACTGTTGGCTGGCAGGTCGCGGGAATTGAATCGGACAATGGCTACCAGAGAAGCGAATATAAAAACGCCGGTTAATATTGCCACATGACGCGGCAGGTATTCACCTTTGACAAATGATTCAATGGGGTAGAAAGTGGAAAAGATGCTGAATTTGCCTGGTACTTTATACCAGCTGTCGTCGGGGGTGTCGGGCTGGTTGGCCACGGCATAGCCGACGAGCTGGGCGATTGTGAGGATACTGGCAATCATGGTTGGCCGCCAGCGCACGAGATCCCAGGCGGAAAGTGCCAGCGTAATACCAAACATGGCCAGGCCCATGGCGACAACATTAATGGCGGGTCGGGCGAGGGCGACGAGTCTCGGGTGCATGTCAACGGAATGGAACTGTTCGCCGATCAGATTTCCGGCCAGCAGGGCAACGAGCATCAAAAAGTAGCCGAAGAGGGTCAGGATGACATGAGCGAGCAGGTAATTCGTGCGTGAGACGGGTCGGGAGAGGACCATGTCCATGGTGCCGCGTTCGATTTCGGCGGCCACGGCGGCGGTGCCACGCGAGATGCCCCAGAAGAGGGGGATCATGATTGGGATGCCGACGGTGAGGAAATAGAGGAGCATGGTTTCAATGGCTCCTGAGGACATGTCCATATCGGGGCCGCCCATGAATCGGTAGAAGCCGAGGGTTCGTCGCTGGTTGCGCTGGGCGTCGGTTTGGGGTGGAGGAGCAGGGGCGGGGTTGGGAGATGATTCGGAGGTGTTGGCCTGCTCGGTTTTGCCGGCTTCAGCGGCATTGGTGTCAGCGGGTTTTGATTCGTCGGTTTTGGGGGTGTCGGATGCTTTTTTGGTGTCGGCTGAGTCTGTTTTGGCTTCAGCCTCTTTGCCTTTTTCGGAAGGCTTGCGGGCGGGCATTTTTTTGAGCTCGCCTTTCTGGGCGGCTTCGCGGACGGCGGCGGTTTCCTGGCGGCCTTCTGCCCAGCTTGTGCGAAGGACGCTGAACCAGCTCAGGCCGAAGAGTGCCAGAAGAGAGAAACCGAGGAAGAACTGGGTTTCGATGAGTAGCCGCTTGACGAGCGGGAACATGGGGCTTTTCATGGTCGTTATCTTTTTACTCTATTGATTTTACAGTCTGTTTTTGAAACGCTCAGACGCCGGTGGCGGCGAGATCGCCCTCGACGAAATCAGGCCCGTGGTATTTGTCGTAAAGCCCGCGCAGGTCTTCGGTTCCGATGGCCATTTCCGAGACGTTCTGGCGTGAGAACCAGTCGAGCATGCTGCGTAGTTCGCCGTGGTGTTCGAAGAGTAGTTCGCGGCCGTTGCGGTTACGCACGACGAGGCCGAGATCGTCGGGGAATTGCTGGGGGGCTTCTTCGTCGAAGCGGGCGAGGACCATGCGGACGCATCGGCGGGTGTGCATATCTTCCACATGCATGAGCTGGCCCCGACGCATGATGGCGACGCGATCGCTGATGCGTTCGACTTCGCTGAGGACGTGGCCGGAGAAGATGACGGTTTGACCCTGAGCCTTGGCGGCGAGGACGAGGTCGAGGACGAGGCCACGTGCGGAGGGGTCGAGGGCGGAGGTCGGTTCGTCGAGGATCAGGATTTCGACCGGGTCGGCAAAGGCCTGGGCCAGGGCGAGCTTCTGCTTCATGCCGGTGGAGTATTGCCGCACTTTTTTCTTAAGATCAAGCGATAGAACCTGTTCGGCAATGTAAACGGCGCGGTCGTAGCCACGATTTCCGCGGAGTTCGCAGAAGAATTTGAGGTGACGATAGCCGGTGAGGTAGCCAAACATGCGGAGCTCGCCCGGCAGGTAGCTGACTCGTTCGCGGACCTGGAGGCTGTCGTGCCAGCAGTCGCAACCGGCCACCGAGCCATGGCCCGAGGTGGCTTTGATGAGGCCGAGGAGGGTGCGGATGGTTGTGGTTTTGCCGGAGCCGTTGGGGCCAAGGAGGCCAAAGACTTCGCCGCGTCGGACTTCGAGGGAGAGATTCCGGAGCGCGTAGAAATCGCCATAACGTTTTGTCAGCATGTGGGTTGTAATGATGTTTTCCATGGCATTCCGGGCGATGTTTCGGCAAGTGGCGTCAAAAACTCCAATAAATTTTAAAATTTTTTGGAAAAAATGTCGCCAGTCTCCTGAGCATTACGACTGTGATGATGTAAAGGATTGGATCAGAGAGTCACGATGTGCAGCTCCTGACGTATTGTAGATGTGGCAAGGTGATCGTAAATCAGGGAGGAAGAAAGATGCTTGTTCTCAGTCGTAAAGTGGGCGATAGCATAGTGATTGATGGCAATATCGTTCTCACCGTAGTGAAGGTGGACCGGAATCAGGTTCGTCTGGGAATTGAGGCGCCAAAGCATATTCAGGTTCTGCGGAGTGAGATCAGGGATGAGGAAGAACGCAAGAAGATGATCACGTTTGATATTGATCTTAACGAACTTTCACACATTGGCTGAGCGGCATTTGTCGGCAGCCGATGAGATGAATGGTTGTTCATCGGCTTGAATTTTATGTAAGTTACTGAATTTACTTAAATTATAGCGATTTTTCCATGGCCTAAGCTTGCCGTGGTTTGGGAGTAGTCAGACTTCTCCCAGCCGGTGCGATCGTTACGACAGGCATGGAATTGTGAAACGGGTAAACAAGTGACTGGAGTATTGCCTAACTTTTCAAGTAAAATGTCTTTAAACCGTTTGGGATTCTCCTCCTCAATAATGATCAGTCTCGGAATAGCCAGGAGTCATTCGATGAAGCTTAGTCGGGTTCGCTTTATTCTGCCCATTCTTGGGCTCTTCATGGTCGTTGATGCTGCTCAGGCTCAGTGGGCCTATCCGGGTGGATACCGCCGATGGGGCTGGGGTGGCTGGGGTGGTGGCTATGGCATGGGTGCAACCGACCCGGCAGCCGGCTATGCGATGGGCTTGGGTGCGCTGGCCAAAGGTCAGGGTCAATATCTAGTGGACCAGGCCAAGGCAACCTCGATTAATGTTGACTCTAAGATTAAATGGAATGCTGAGTTGCGTAAGCTGAAGCTGATTGCTGAAGCGGATCGCAAGCGGAAAGCCGCCGTTGCCGCCGATGTGAAGGAAGTGACGAATCGGGAACGCGATGTGGTGACAGGCGTTACCGCCAACCGGATTCTGGATCAGATTCTGGAAGGCAATACGAAGGAAGTCGTTTCGTATCTGAACAAAACGGCTCTGAATCCTTCGATTATCAAAGATATTCCTTTTGAAGTTTCTTCAGAAGCGATCTCGTTGACGCTGGGCGAGCTGACTTCACGCAGTAATCTTCCAAACCTTTTGCAGGGAGATGCTTATGCTGCTGAAATCAAGGCAGTGAGCGACTCTGTGAAGAAGGCTTTGCAGGAAGATCTGAACGGTAAGATCAGCAAAGAGACGCTCGACACGATTGAAAATAATCTGAAGACGCTGCGGACCAAGTTTGAGAAATCGGCGCCGAAGTTCAGCGTTGACTACGAACCTGCCGACCGTGCCCTGCGTTCTGCGACCTCGCTTGCCCGGTTGATGCGTGAGCCACAGTATCAGAAGCTGCTGGAAGGCCTTGAGAAATATAAGGGCACGTCCGTTGGCGACCTTGTGGCATTCATGTCAACTTTCAACCTGCGATTTGGAGCTCCGACGAGCGATCGTCAGAGGGAAATTTACACGCAGTTGACACCGATTCTGGCCAGTGTTCCATTACAGAATGTCAACCTGACTGTTCCTAACCTGTCGCCGGAAGAATCAGCCAAGGCACTTTCAAATGCTGCCAAGGAGTTCTTTGACGGCATCAGCTGGCGTGATCTTGACATGCATGCCGAAGATATGAAATTGCCAGTGTCGCCAAAGTAATCGCGGATCTGGCTAAATAATGTGAAATTTTGAGAGGCTTGTCATTAATTTGGCAAGCCTCAAGTTTTTTAATTCTTGAAATAATTCGGCGGATTATGGCACCTAAAACCGCTTTTATAAAGTATCGTGGGTCCCATATATGGTAAATAATTCGTATCAGGGGAATTTTGAGGCTCTGAATCGTTGAGAATCGTTTAAGTTGATAATTTCAAGTGACTTAAGTTTTATATAGTTCATCTTCCGGGTTTATCATAGTTGATTTGCAGAGGGAAAAGTAGTTTTTTT
>JBILGL010000032.1:0-15388 GCA_044351075.1 Isosphaeraceae bacterium
TGGCGGCGAAGCTCACGACGCAAGCCATCGCCGTGACCTTTGACCCACCGCCCGTTCAGATCTTGAACCCCAGCCAGCCAATTCGGCCACCAATCACACCAATGGATCGCAGGATCAAACTCCTCAAAGAGTTCGGTTTTGCCGATGTGGCTGTTTTCGAGACAGGGCACTGGCTATTGGACATTTCGGCCCGCGCGTTTTTTGACCAGATTATTTTGCAGAAATTCAGCGCGGTCGGTTTGGTGGAAGGCCCGAATTTTCAATTCGGTAAAAATCGGGGCGGCGGTGTGCATGAGCTCACCGACTGGTGTCAGGAGCATGGTATCATTTTCGTAGAAGCCGCTCCGGTGGAGCAATCCGGTGGCTGGGTGACATCTTCACGCGTTGCCGGTGAAATCAGTTCCGGAAATATCAGAGCCGCCACCGATCTGCTGGGGCACGGCTTTGAGACCATCGGCATGGTTGTCAGAGGGGCAGGGCGGGGGCGCACGATCAATGTGCCAACAGCCAATCTTGACAATTGTGATACACTGCTGCCCAAGCCTGGCGTTTATGCCGCCATGGCAAGTGTGGCTGATGATTCAGGCGCTTTTGGGCAGCTATACCCCGCCGCCGTGAATATCGGCAGCCAGCCGACATTCTCCAGCGATATTCAAAGGCTTGAAGCCCACCTGATCGGGCTGACGGATGCCGACCTTTACGGTCGTCAGGTAAAATTGCAATGGGTCGATCGAATTCGCGAGACAATTAAATTTACGAGTGTCGAAGAATTGATCCGGCAAATTGCAATCGATATTGAAACCTGCCGCAGAATTTGCACTGATTTTAATTAAAGTAATTGCATTGAATTGAAATAATAAAGCGAGATCTCATTATAATGCAATGAGTATCTCGCTTCCGTTTCGCGACTGTTTTTCAATTGACAATATCAGGAGAGCAGATATTCCAGATCTTCCCGCGTGAGCGACTGTATCACACGATTATCGTCGCCTAAAATCGCATCGGCCAGGTCACGCTTCTGGGCCTGGAGATTAATGATTTTTTGTTCGACCGTGTCGCTGGCGATCAGCCGATAGGCAAAAACATGCTGCTTCTGGCCAATTCGGTGCGAACGGTCAATGGCCTGCGCTTCGACAGCCGGGTTCCACCATGGGTCGAGTAGATAAACATAATCGGCCGATGTCAGATTCAACCCAAGCCCGCCTGCCTTCAGGCTGATCAAAAAGACAGAAATTGTCGGGTCATCCTGAAAATTCTGAACTCGCGCTTCGCGGTCGCGCGTCTTGCCGTCAAGATATTCATAGCGCACACCAAGTTTTTCGAATCGCTCGCGAACAATCGAGAGAAAACTCGTAAACTGGCTGAAAATCAGCACCTTGTGCCCTTCCTCGATCACCTCTTCCATGTGTGGCAGGAGGATGTCGAGCTTGGCCGAACTCTCCTGACGTTTGTCAGGATCGATCAGCCCGGGATGGCAGGCCGCCTGCCGCAATCGCAACAGGGCCTCAAGCACTTCGATCTTATTCGTGGCGAATTTCCCGCCCGAAACGGCCGAAGCCTCATTCTTCAGCAGCGTCAGCCGATAGTGCTCACGCAGCTGGTCGTAATAGGCTCGCTGCTCCGGCTCCAGGTCGCAGTGCAGAATCTGTTCGGTCTTTTCCGGCAGATCCTTTACCACCTGCTTCTTGGTGCGCCGCAGAATAAATGGCCGCAGCGATTTGGCCAGCGCCTCGCGTGCCACCGGGTCGCTGCCCGTGGCCGCCAGCGCCAGCCGCTTAAAGACCGATGCCGTGCCAAGCATGCCCGGATTGATGAATTCAAAGAGGCTCCAGAGCTCGCCAAGATGGTTCTCAATCGGCGTGCCCGACATCGCCAGCCGATTCTTGCCCTTGAGCAGCCGCGCGGCCTTGGCCGCCTGGCTGTCGGCGTTTTTAATGGCCTGGGCTTCGTCCAGAATCACATAATCAAATTCAATCTTTGACAACTCGACAATATCAGACCGCAGCGTGCCATAGGTTGTCACAATCAGGTCATAGCGGCGGAATTTCGGCACCATGTTCTGCCGGTTCGGGCCCGTGTAATCCAGCACCCGCAAGTCAGGCGCGAAGCGCGACGCTTCCTGCACCCAGTTAAAGATCAGGCTCTTCGGCACGACAATCAGCGAAGGCCCCTGCCGGCTGCCACTCTCTCGCCAGCGTGCCAGCTGGGCCAGCACCTGCACCGTCTTGCCCAAGCCCATGTCGTCGGCCAGCACACCGCCAAACTGGAATTCTTCCAGATAATTCAGCCAGCCCAGGCCTTCCCGCTGATAGGGACGCAGCTCGCCTTGAAACATATTCGGCGGATCAAGCGGCTGGATGCCCTGAAACGATTGCAGGCTCTTGCGGGCACGGTCAAAACCATCGTCAAATGTAATATCGGGCTGGCTCGCCAGCATGCTGTCCAGAAGCGATGCCTGATTCTTGGAGAATTTCAGCACGCCACCTTCGGCTTCGCCCAGACCCGTCAGGAAGCCATACTTGCGCAGCCAATCCTCTGGCAGAACACCCACCGAGCCATCCGGCAGCGTGATCGTCGTGTCGCCTTTGTCCGCCGCCTTCAAAAGGTCTGGCAGGGCCACCATCTGGCCACCGAACGACACCGCCCCGCCCAGCTCAAACCAGTCAATATGCGTGCTGACATTCAGCTTGAATTCGCTCGCCGGCCGATAGCGCTTGCCTTCCGCCTCAACATACCAGCCAAAGGCCACAAGATCCTTAATGGCCTGCTGCGACTTCTTCGGCGGCAACTCAAGCGAACCAGGCTCGGCCAGCACGTCGGTATTCGGCCGGAAGCCAAGCTCCCAAAGCAGACGCGTGGCATCCGCCTCCGCTTCCTGATCACGGTGAATCACCCGCAGCTTCTGACTTTCCACAGTGATCGCGCTGGCCTGAATCAGCGGAATACGCGAGCCGGCGTAGTCAAAATAGACCTCGCCCACCAGCCGATCCGGCCCCCAGTTCTGCCGTGGCGTACGCAGAATCAAGCATGGCGTCGGCCGCTGCTGCTCCAGCTCCGTCCAGATTGTACTGTCGGTCAGCTGGTCAATTGACACATGTGAAACTTCAATCGCCCTGGCAAGCTGCTCGTCCTGCTCAAGGTCCGTCAGTTGTATTTCTTTCTCTTCACGCAGCTTCTTTACCAGCTCGGGCAAGTTTGAATCGTCAAATCGGGATATCCTGCCGATCCCCGAAAATACCAGCCCCGGTAAAACGGCCAGCGGCTCGGCAATATCCATCTTCTGATCATGACGCCGCAGGGCCCCACGCCAGCTCCAGCGCTTGCCGGAAGGATCCGACTTCAATTCAAGCCCGAATTTCCAGGTGCCGCCCTCATCCCATCGCAGCATCGGCGGCTCGTCCTGACTCCCCTCCGATCGGCGAATCCGGCATCGCCCCGAACGCACAATGCGCTCCACAACGCCGCCTGTGTGCTCCGGCTGAAGCGTAAAGCGATACTGCACATAGCCACGAGCCGATTGACGGCGGCGGGCCAGAGCCGCCCTCTTGGCCCGCAGATCGGCCTCATCCCTGGTGCCGCTCGGGTCTGCGGCCGCAGCCAGCAGATCCAGCAGCTCCAGATCTTCCGGCGCAGCCACTTTTTCGAATTCCAGAAAAGCCGCCTGCGATGGCTTCCAGACCTGTATCGGGCCACGATCAGGCCCCGTACCGTCCGGCCGGCGGCGACGCTGACCCAGCTCGACGACCACCTGGCCACCCGTCAGCATCGGCGTGGAATCAATAATGTAATAGAGCGCAGGGCGACGTGTCTCAATGTGCGATCGAGCCATCGCCGCACTGGCCGCAGCCCGGGCCCGCTGCGATTGATCCGCTGCGCGGCGGCCACCAATCATCGGCTGCGGATAGCCCGTCGGATAAACCCCCGACGCCTTGCCCGATGCCCGCCCCATCGCGCCCATTTGTGTCGGGTGCGGCAGTCGTGCGCCAGGCCCTGGGCCATAGGAAGCGGTCGGAGGCCGGAGCGTCGGCATCAGCGGAGAGCCCATGCCCGGCCGCGCCGAACCGGCCTGCTCACGCCCTGATCGGCCAGGAGCTGGTGGATAACCCGGCCGTGCCGTCGGCGCGGAAGCATGCCCGGCCACCGGAGCAACCGGACGGCTCATCACACGTTCAACGTAAAGCGAATCGCTCTCCCACGGGGCTGTCATCTCGCGAACCACCTGCGGCTGCATCGCCCGTGGCGGCTGCATGCCTGGATACGCATCGGCATGCATATGGCCATAGTTCATCGATCGCTGGGGTGCCACAGCCCTGCGCGGCGGCTGGGCCACTGTGGCTCGCCCCGGCTGGCCATAGCGGGCGGGCGCCTGCGACGGACGTCGCGGCGGTTGCATACCCGGATAAGCCTCCGCAGGCATGCGTGCAGATGTTGTACCATAGCCACCATAGCCGGGCACTTGCTGTGCGTAAGGCGATGTGCGGGCAACCGCATAATCTGCCGGACCAGGCGACGATTTCATCATCGGGGCAGCATCCGCCACATCCCAGTGCTGCTCAATGATCGATACCGGACTACTACTTCCGTAAGGTGCGTAGGGATCTATTCCTGCAGGATAGGCCATACCCGAATAGTCTTCGTAGTTACGGGCCAGGCCGGGCTTATCGATTCCGTCACGCCCGCGGGTGTCAGGCCGAAGGTCAATATGATGGAGCTGCGCCCCAGCCAGCAGCCCGTGTGAATCAACAGCCAGCAGCGTTGCCCAGATATGCTTGCACGGCTCGCCATGATCACCGAAATAAGGGCAGGAACATGAACAGACCAGCTGGTCGTCCCTCAGCTTCATCTTCACCCGGTATGTCACCGTGCCCCGCACCTTGCTGATGATCGCATCGCCCGTGTTTGAAACACTCAGCGAAACACGATTATCTGCAAAATATGACTGGCCACGGGCCCTGACACCTTCGTCAAACTTATCGAACAGCTGCTGGGCGAGACCCATTACATTAAGACTCATCTTCAAAGGAGACAATCGGTGGCAGAATTTGCTGATTCTGGCCACCGCGGCGGTGAAGTCTCTTCAACTGCCGCATTCATACTGTTAGAAGTACGGAAAACCAACCGGGCGGGAGCCCAATTCATCCTCGAATTGAACCTGTTTGGAATTGCAGTAAAATGCCACGTGTAAGACTATGTGCAATACGCTCAAGATTTACGATCCGGACTGAAACACCGATTAAGATCGTCTAAAATGGCATTTGACCTAACAGGATGCCATTCCGGAACGCTGATGTCAATTCGAATTGGGTGAAAAACGGGGAGAAGTTTTTCCTGATTCCCGAATGCAACAACTGATTCATCGACAAACCAGCCAACCAATCTTGATAAAATTCTTCCACAACCCGAAAAAACAGCCGTTTTACCGGATCAAACATCAAGATTTCGGACATCAAGCGCGTGCTTTTCAATAAACTCGCGCCGCGGCTCCACATCATCGCCCATCAGCGTGTTAAAGAGGTCATTCGCCGCCGCTACGTCATCAAGACGCACCTGCAAAAGACCACGCCGCGTCGGGTCCATCGTCGTGTCCCAAAGCTGGTCGGCATCCATCTCGCCCAAGCCTTTGAAACGCGTAATCTTCATCCCCTTCTCGCCCAGCTTTCGCACCGTCGGCACCAGCTCGCGCAGGTCCGTCAGCAGAATCCGGTCCTCACCCTTGAAAAGCTCAAACCGCGGCGGCGGCTCGTCGCCCGTCACTTCCTTCGGCAAAAGCATTGCGGCCGATAGGCCAAACTCGTCTCGCAGACGAACCAGCAGCCGGTTCACGCCCCGCAGCTCGTGCAGCTCGACCACTTTCGCCTTATCCTCTTGATGAGAGCCGTTTTTCGCCGTGCTTTCCGCCTTTGAATTCTCATTTTCCGCAGGTTCGGCCGATCCGTCCGCAACTGCGGCCGCCAGCAGGGCATCCGCCTCCGCCGAATCATGCAGCCAGCGCATCCCGCCGCCCGCTTCCTGCACCAGATAAAGCGGCAACAATCCTGCCTGATCTTCCGGCACATCCGCCCCCGACCTCGCCTTGGCAATCAGTTGCGGCAACGGTATATTCCGCCGCCCAAAAACCCGCAGGCCATTCTCAACGGACGTTAATAATTCCAGCAGCACTTTCATCGACTCAGTCGAAATCTCAGCGCCCGTCTCCAGCACCTTCAGCGACGCTTCCTTCAGGCCATTCTCGAAAAGAATCGCCTGCATCTGCGACTCTTCACGCACATACCGCTTCTCCTTCCGGCTGGAAAGCATGTATAGCGGCGGCTGAGCCACATACAAGTGTCCGCCATCCACCAGCCGCGGCATCTGGCGATAAAAGAATGTCATTAAAAGAGTACGAATGTGCGAACCATCCACATCCGCATCGGACATCATCACCACCTTGCCATAACGCCGCTTGCCAGGGTCTTCCTCATCCCCAATCCCGCAGCCCACCGCCGTGATGATATTCCGAACCTCGTCATTGCCCAGCACTTTGTCCAGCCGGGCCCGCTCGACATTTAAAATTTTACCTCGAAGGGGCAAAATCGCCTGATACAGCCGGTCACGACCACCTTCGGCCGTGCCGCCAGCCGAATCACCTTCGACGAGGAAGAGCTCAGAGCTCTCCAGCTCGTGCGTCGTGCAGTCCATCAGCTTGCCCGGCAGGCCCACGCCCGAAAGCACGCCCTTGCGATTCCGAACCAGCTCGCGGGCCTTCTTGGCCGCGATTCGCGCCTCAGCCGCCAGCAGGGCCTTGTCCCGAATCTTCCTGGCAACTGCCGGATTCTCTTCAATATACTGGCTGAGTCTCTCCATCACGATCCGCGCCGTGATGCCTTCCACCTCGCCATTACCCAGTTTTGTCTTCGTTTGCCCTTCGAATTGTGGGTCGGGCACACGCACAGAAACAATCGCCGTCAGCCCTTCGCGGAAGTCATCGCCCGTAATTTCCAGATCTTTCGTCCGCGATGATGGCGGATTATCCTTCAAATAATTGTTAAACGCGCGCGTCAGTGCTGAGCGGAAGCCGGTCAGGTGCGTGCCACCTTCGTGCGTATGAATGTTATTGCAATAGCTCGTCACGTTCTCGCGGATCGAGTCCGTGTACTGCATCGCCACTTCCACTTCCACGCCACGCTCTTCGTCGCGGCTTTGAAAGCGAATCGGCAGGTGCAGCACCGTCTCCGTCCGGTTCAGCCACGACACAAATCCCGCCAGCCCTTCCTGGCTGAAAAATGTCTCCGACCGCGGCTCGCCCACCACTCGCTCGTCCGTCAGCGTGATCTTCACACCCGGGTTCAGATACGACAACTCGCGTAGTCGCCGCTCCAGCGTGTCATAGTCAAAAACGATGGTCGCCGTGAAAATTGTATGATCCGGCAGAAATTTGATCGTCGTTCCCGTGCGCTGGGTGGCACCTGTTGCCCGCACCGGCCCCTGCGAAATACCCGCACGATACTCCTGCCTCCAGACCTGACCGCCACGGTGGACTTCGGCCTCCAGCCATTCCGACAGGGCATTGACAACCGTCACACCCACACCATGCAGCCCGCCTGAAACCTTGTAGGTATTATGGTCAAACTTGCCGCCGGCATGTGTCGTCGTCAGCACCACTTCCAGGGCGCTGGTGCCGGTGTCGGAGTGAATATCGACCGGAATGCCACGACCATTGTCAGTGATGGAGACAGAGCCGTCCGGCAGGATCGTGACCCAGATCTCCGAACAGTGACCCGCCATCGCCTCGTCGATCGAATTATCGACCACTTCATAAATCAGGTGGTGAAGGCCACGCGTCGTTGTGTCGCCAATATACATCCCCGGCCGCAGGCGGATCGCTTCAATCCCCTCAAGCCGCCGAATCGACGACGCATTGTATGAATCGCCACCGGCTGGGCCGCCCTTGTCGCTCTGGTCGTCTGATGACATTTCAGCTAATGCAACTCCATAAGGTGGATTTCAATTGCGGGCCTAATCCTCAACCCGCTTCAAAATCTACAAGTATTATACCACGAAGAGAACTCGATTTGCCTCAGGATTTTCGGTAATTTTTCGCACTTTTTCAGTTATTTTTCATCCAGACTTCCCAGCCTGAATCGAATATCCGTCAAACTAGGGCAGGCACCGCTCTGTTTAAGCGACTTCAATAGCGCCGGCTTGTAAAAATGTGTCAGCTCCGACAAAAGTGGTGAATTACCCACCACCACATTCAGCACCCCCCGACGCACCTGCCCCAGCCGAGTCATCGCTGATTTCTCCGGGCCCAGCACCTCTTCCCAGGCCTTCTCCATCGCCACTGCGCCCAGCTTGCGCCCAAATCCCTTCGCCACCAGCAGCGATTGCAGTACGTCCGAAAGCGCCTTCGGCTCAAATCGCCGATGCCCACCCGTCTGCTGATCCGCCCGGGCATTGCCATCCATCCGCTGCTGGGCCTGCTTCAGCCGCTTGATCTGCTCTGGCGTCAGCCCTCGCTGCGTCATCTTCCCCGTCCCGCCATCAGGCATCACGCGTCAGCGGCATCACGACATAGTCGTAATTATCTTCCGTATGAAACAGAGCCGCCTTTTTGGAATTGATCAGATCAATCCAGATCGTCGCATTTTCGTCAATTGTCCCCAGCGCATCGACCAGATACCGCGGGTCAAACATGATGTCAATCGACTGACCCCCATAAGAAATCGGCATCTCCAGCTTACTCTCGCCCACATCCGGCGACCGCGTCGTCAGCGTCAGCAGGCCATCCTCAAACCGGAAATCGACGCCCCGGCTCTCCTCGCTCGTCACAATCATCGACTGCTGCACACCCCGCAACAGCTCGCCCGCCTTCATCTCGATCCGGGCCTCATGCTGCGACGGAAAAACATCCTGATACCGCGGGAATCGCCCTTCCACCAGCCGCGAATGGATCATCGACCGCTCCGTCCGCACCACCACCGCATTGTTATCCAGTATCGCCAGGTGCGCCGGCAGGTCATCCGCCAGGTTCCGCTCGATCAGCTTCAGCGCCTTCACCGGAATCACCGGCGTCGCCCCAGCCAGCGGTGGCTCATCGCCATGAAACTGCGCCGGCACCGTCATCTTCGCCAGCCTGCGCCCATCAGTTCCTACCATTGAAATCGTGTTCTCACCAAACTCCACCAGCACCCCACCAAGGGCATATCGCGTGCTTTCCAGATCCGTCGCGAAACTCGTCCGCCGAATCAGCTTCCGCAGATCCGAACCTTCCACCACATGATAATTCGAGGCCGCAAACGATGGCACTTCAGGAAAGAGCGACGCATCCTCCGAAGGAAACGTCCATTTGCCCTTCACCCCGCGCACTTCCACCTTGTCGCCCACCGTGTCCATCGACAAATCAATTTCGGAACTCAGTCGCAGAAGCTGCTGAATGCGCTGGGTCGGCAGAATCACCGCTCCCGGCTCGTCCACCCGCACACCCGAAACCATGTAACGAATCCCGACTTCCAGATCCGTCGCCATCAGCGTCGTGCCTGTCGAATCAAGCACCATTTTCAGGTTCTGCAGAATCGGCTTCGGGCTCCGCGCCGGCGAAACGCCGCTCACCATCCCGATCGCTGCCAGCATGCCTTCCCGATTACAAAGCGACTTCATGGCGGAAACTCGTTTTCCTCGATTTTCAACTACTTCTGCTTCCTGACAACCGCCCATCCAAATTAATGGCGGCCGACACCTCTTCTGAATTCCATTCAGCCGGAAGGGCAGGGCTCTGCTGAACCCCATTTCGCCAAGCCTCAAAAAGGCTCATGGCAAACGCTTCCTTATTCACATTTCATCAGTGCTGACAAAAAGATATATCCTGAGGCAATTCAAATTCTAGCAGGCTCGGGCTAACAAAACAAGTCTCTATCAGACCGGCCAAAACGAACCCCCCAGAGACATCGCCCCCAGGCTTCCTTCACCCAATGACCAACCGACTTGTTCACACAACGGCAAACCAACAAAATGAAATACAATTGATGATTTAATTTTCTCAGTCGATATCATAAACCATTTTCAATTAATGAAATTCTATGAATCCTCTTCAATTGTATTTCAGTCACCTGTCGGCACGCAGACGAGCCATTCCTGCCGGTCACGCACTTCCTGCTGCGCCAGCTTCTGCTGAGCGTCCGTCAGAAAATCAAGGCTCACTGCCGATTCCCGCCGCTTTTCCACTAACCCCACCCGCCGGCACTGATGCGTTTTTCCAAATAATGCCGTCAATTTCTCGCTCACCCCAGGCACAAAACAATCGTGCAGCTCAATCACCAGCGTTGCCCGCTTCAAAGCCCCAGCCGTCTCTTCATTGAAAAGCACCGACTCAAAGCCCTCGCAATCACAAATCACCAGCGCCTCCGGCTTCACACCCGCCTTCAGCCATCCCGGCGCACAATAACCTCGCACCTCCACATTCCGCACCCCATTCGCCGCCGCCAGCTCGCGTATCGCACCCCGTGCCCACCAATCCGTATCAAACGCAATGACAGTTGCCTCAGGATACCGCCGCGCCAAGCCCACGGCGTAATACCCAAACTTCGCCCCAATATCCACTACCTGGCGATAGTTTCTCTCCAAAAGATCGGCCCAGACACCGTCCAGCTCGCTCTCATAAACCCCCAGCAAATAAGGCCCAGCCTGCTCCTGCATCACCGCCGGCGTCAACACCAGCCCCGCCATCGGCCCGGCCAGCACCGTCATCCCAAGTCGGTCAGCCAGCAACCGATTCACTTCACCACAGCCCCAGCCGGCAATCACCTTCTGCGAATACGCCCGAGCCCGGGCCGACATCACTTCAGTCGTCCACCGGGGCGCCACCCGATAAAGCAAATTTTTGACTTTTTCTTTCCACATCGCTTTTGCCACGATCATTCTCAAAGAGTCGTGCATTCAACCACCCAAATCATATCCAATCGCCTGCCCAATGTCGCCCCTGAAATCAGCTTGGGCAAAAAAACAGCATGACTGAAAAAAGGGAGCCGCTTGAGCTTTTCGATACCAATCCATTATGATCACTGGTTCGAAAAATGACCTCTCCCAATCGATCAAATTTCAGAGCGGTCCGAATCATGGGCCGAATTGCTTCCAAAAGCTGGTGTATCAGAAACTTATGAAAGCTATAGCAGTTCATCCCGGCACCCCCAGAAGCGTCCACCTCCGCAACATCGCCGAACCTTCGCTCGGCGACCAGCCGCATGATCACGTCTGCCGCATACCCGAGGGCAGGGCGGTGAAAATTCGCATGCTGCAAGTCGGCGTCGATGCCACCGACCGCGAAATTAACGAAGCCCTCTACGGCCAGGCCGCCCCCGGGCTTGATTATCTCGTCATCGGCCATGAGTGCTTCGGACAGGTGGTTGAAGTCGGGCCGAATGTTCAGGAATTCAAGCCCGGCGATTATGTGACCTGCACCGTGCGGCGGCCCGGCAAGTCGATTTATGACCAGATCGGCCGCAACGACATCACCAGCGAACTGACCTACTACGAGCGTGGTATTAATCTCTGCAATGGCTATCTTACCGAATTTGTCGTGGAAGATGCTGAATATGTCGTGCATGTGCCTGTAAACCTGAAGCACATCGGCGTATTGGCCGAGCCCGCCAGCGTCTGTGCCAAAGCCCTTGAGCAGGCATTTCTCGCCCAGCAGCGGCTGCAAGTCTGGCGGCCGAAGGTCGCATGGGTCATGGGTGCCGGCCAGATCGGCCTGCTCGCCACCATGATGCTTCGGCTTAAGGGCCTTCAGGTCTGCACCATCGCCACCCGCCCCGGCCCACACCTGAAGCAGGAAATCACCGAAGCCTATGGCGCCCGCTATGTCAGCTCAAAGCAAATTTCCATGGCGGACCTGCGTAAGCAAACCGGCGCCCCCGACCTCATTTTTGAAGCCACAGGCAATGCCGAAGTCTGTTTTGACGCCATGAATCACCTCGGCCTGAATGGGGCCCTCGTCTGGACGAGCATTACCGGTGGCTCAAAGGCTGTGACAATCGACGGCGCTAAAATTAACCTGGAATGGGTGCTGGGCAACAAGCTGCTGGTCTCCAGCGTCAATGGCAACCGCAGCCACTTTGAGCAGGGCCTGCAAGCCCTTTCACATGGTGAAATGACATTCCCCGGCATCACGCAGAAAATCCTGACCCACCCGATCGCCGGGCTCGAAGGCTACGCTGAAATGATGAAACTGCTTGAAGACAAGGAAGCCCTCAAGGTCTTTGTCAACATTCAGGGCTGATTCTGGTCAGGCCAACAGTCTCTATCAACACTCGTTCATATCCGAATCCGTTTACGTCAACCAACTGTCATTTTCTATCAGGGAGTAAAAAAACGATGAGCAATCTTTCCATTCCACCTGCCAGCGGCGGGCTTGATCTGCTGTCACTGGGCGCGCTGGTTACCCGGCTCGACCCCGGCATCATCCCCTTCCGCAAGGCCAATTCGCTTGATATTCACGTCTCGGGCGGTGAGTACAATGTCGCGGCCAATCTCGCTTCTTGCTTCGGCATGAAGACCGGCGTAGCCACCGCCATGGTTGATTACCCCATCGGCGAACTGGTTCAGGCCCGTGTGCGCGAAATGGGTGTGATTCCCTACTACAAACATTTTCAGCACGATGGCGTGCGTGGCCCCAATATCGCTACGGTCTATTCAGACCAGGGCCATGGCGTGCGGGCACCGGTCGTCTTTTACAATCGTGCAAACGAAGCCGGTGCCCTGCTCAAGCCGGGCGATTTTGACTGGAAAAGCATCTTCTCCGGCGGCATTCGCTGGTTCCATTCCGGCGGCATCTTTTCATCGCTGGGTGAAACAACGGCCCCGCTGATTATGGAAGGGATGGACGCCGCCAAGGCTGCCGGAGCCGTCACTTCCTTTGACCTCAACTATCGGGCCAAACTTTGGGCAAGTGTCGGGGGCGACGCCCGTGGCCAACAGGTCATGCGGGCTATCGCCGGCAAGCTCGATTGCCTTATCGGCAATGAAGAAGACCTGCAAAAAGGCCTTGGCATTGCGGGCCCCGACGTCCATTCCAAGAGCAAGCTCGACCCCGACACCTTCTTCGGCCTGATCGACAACGTCGTCGCCCAATTCCCCAATATCAAGATGGTCGCCACCACGCTGCGGGAAGTGCATTCCACCAACCGCCACGACTGGGCCGCCGTGCTCTGGCTCAATGGCCAGCGATACGTGAGCCCGACCATGCACCTGGACGTGATCGACCGCATCGGCGGCGGCGATGGCTTCGCAGCCGGCCTGATTGCAGGCCTCCTGATGGGCCGTTCGCCCGAAGAATCGCTGCGGCTCGGCTGGGCCCATGGCGCACTGCTGACAACCTTCCCCGGCGACACCACCATGGCCCGCCTGCCTGAGGTCGAAGCACTCGCCAAGGGCGGCACGGCTCGCGTACAAAGGTAAAAGTTGCCTGCCTTGTGAAAAGGTGTCAAAAAATCAAAATGCCACTGTAGCAGGTCTATGCCTCTCCAGTGGCATTTTCGTTTTATTCAGCTCAGTTGCGATGTGTTTTATTTTTCTGTAGATTAAATAGAGTCAGATACATGCTTTAAGCGAAAAGTATCAACCCCCGTTAACTCGACGGATTGATCTGGCTGGTATAATAATACTGTATCGTATGGCAATAGGCATGAATCGAATTGAGTTGCAAACTTTGGCGGATGATCGGGCAAAAGATGCTTTGGCTTTGATCCATGCACAACAGTGGTCAGGCGCATATTATTTGGCAGGCTATGCAATTGAATGTGCCTTGAAAGCATGTATTGCGAAGTTAACCAACCAGTATGATTATCCTGACAAGGATTTTGCTAATAAGTGCTACACCCATAACATTGAAACCCTGGTGAATCTCTCGGGGCTGGCCGATCAGCGAAAAAAGGATGCCTATTCCAACATTCTGCTGGGCGAAAATTGGTCTATCGTTAAGGACTGGGATGAAAAGGCTCGCTATCAACGATGGACAGAACTAAAAGCTCGTAAGCTTGTAATGGCTGTCACTGACTCTCAAAACGGAGTATTGTCATGGATCAAAGTCCACTGGTGATGGAAGAGATTAACGCCGGTGCGGAAATCGTGCGTCAATTCGAAAATTACGAGCCAGTCAAGGTAGCATTCTGGTTAAAAGCCAGCGATGACGACCATCGATACCTTTTCATTGCTTCCGACAAAATTGACGATAACAACTTCGACATCGCCTACGGTGAAGTTTTGCGACTTTCGAAGAAATTGCAATCGATCTATCTCGACCCCTTCCGAATTAAATTAATCAACACAAAAGACCCGCTTGCGAAAGCGGCTGTTGATATCCATCAACGCTTCCGTAGTCAGCTTGCCACAAGATTCGGCGGCAAATCATTCGGCGGGATCAGTGTCGATGAAGTTTATATCTACCCTTCAACGTTATCTGCATCATTCGCCTGACCGCCACTTCAATTTATCGCAAGAAGCTCGGCTGGGCCCATGGCGCACTTCTGACCACCTTCCCCGGCGATACCACCATGGCCCGCCTGCCTGAAGTCGAAGCGCTCGCCAAGGGCGGCACCGCCCGCGTACAAAGATAAAAGTTTTGGCAAAAGGCGAGTGATATTTTCACTCGCCTTAATGTAATTGCATTTCAGGGCGGAATATCAAACGCCCTGAAATTTCAATTTTCATTTACAATTATTCAAAATCATATTCACGGACATCAAAATGCTCATCGGCAACCCACTCGTCGGGTATGGCGTCGATGTTAGCCTGCGTGACCAAAATATTGCCCTGATCATCTTTTTTTGCCGAGGTGGCAAAATTTGGGCTCTTATACATCATGGCCTGGGCTTGCGCCTGCATTCGCAGCATATCAGGAGCAGTGACAAATCTCGCACATTCATAATTTTTCTTAAGCAATATCATCACCTTTCTAAACAGCTTCTCCTGCTCGGTCAGCACAAATTGAGGCCGGTTTGCCTCAGCAATGGCATAAGCAATTTCAGCCTCTTTTTTCCGCAGTTTCGCCAATTCATCCTGATGAATTTTCGAATAGTCGTCGATCGCGTTAAACACAGTCATAAGCTGGCCGGCAAGGATCATCACGGCATTGGCACGCTTGCTGTCCGCCTTGTGCGTCATGTGATCGCGCACTTCCTGTAGCATCTCAACCAGCAGTAGGGCCTTTCGGGCATAATCTGTTTTCCATGATTTTTCGTGATATTCAGCCAGTTTTTGATCGATATTTTTGATCTGCTCCTTACGTCTGGCAAAGCCTGTGCTCCAGCTCATCTCCACCTTGCTCAGCTGCGTCCAGTGCTGCACGTTCATTAAGTCATATTTGCCGCAATCGTTGATGGTCGATCCCTCATCCTGAATTGCAGGCCTGGCTGCT
>JBILGL010000033.1:0-15376 GCA_044351075.1 Isosphaeraceae bacterium
GCCCGGCAAGGCCAGGTGTTGTCTGGTTTGGTGAACTTCTGCCGCGCGATGCGGTTGAGAAAGCATCAGAAGCGATTGATAAAGCGAATCTGTTTTTTGTGGTCGGAACTTCTGGGCTGGTTCAGCCTGCGGCATCATTCGGCCGGGCAGCCCTGAGCCTGGGGGCGACTGTTGTTGTGATTAATCCAGACAATTCGGCAAATATCGATGGTGCTCTCTTTCTACAGGGTCCGGCAGGAGAAATCCTGCCGAAAATCGTAGCTGCCGCATGGCCGGTTTAAATTCTGATGAATTAAATGTAATCAAATACAACTCATGGATATGAACATTCCAAATAAGCGAAAACTTCCGGCTTATTCACTCAACCATAATAACACTTTGAAACTTCGACTGATGCGTTGGCTTGTTCGGATCAGTACACCTGCGAAATGGGCGGGAATAAATGAGCCGGAGCCCCCTCAAAATGATGTCAGGGCCCATGCTCTGTGGCTGGGCCGTATGGGTGAGGCGTATGCTTGCTGGTGGCTGAGGCGAAAAAAAGGAATTTATGTGATTGAAAGAAATTACCGAAACAGCCATCAGGAAATTGATATTATCGGCCGTGATGGAAATGTAACGGTTTTTGTGGAAGTTCGAACACTGAAGAGTGACTTTTTGCAATCGCCCTCGGCATCAATCAAAAAAGAGAAAGCGGATAATATCAGAAAAGCGGCTGGTGCCTGGCGACTGAAAAACTCCCACAGGGGCCTTTGGCGCATTGATATTGTCGGGATTGTCTGGCCTGATCCCTCTTGCCCACCAGCGAAAGTTGATCATTGGGAGAAATCGATTTAAGCCAAAAAAATGCCGGATCAAAATCAACTGATTCTGACCCGGCCTCTCATGAATAAGTCCCGAAAATGCTTTATTTACCAGGGACAAATTTATCCAGTTCCAGCTTGATCACAATTTGACCAAGGTCGGTGATCTGCTTGACGACACCGACACCATCAACCATCCAAACAGTGCTCAGCACCTTCTGGCCGCTTGGTTTGACTTCGGCGTCTGAAATCACCTTAATGGCTTTGTATTTACCTGCCGGAACAGTAACTTCTTCTTCTTCCGTCTTGTAAACGCCGCTGATCGTTTCAGTGCCGACCTTCGATTCGACATTCCATTTGAGCCCGGCCTTCGCTGGATATTGCAAAATCAAGACTGCCGGATCAGGTTCATTTCCCTGAACCCTGTTTCTATAAATTCCCTTGGCATTTGCCGAAACATGCTCGTTGGCGACAGACATCTCGTTAGCGGTGAATGTCTCGATCCGCGACATTTCCACGCCATTGATGTTTTCAATTTTAGTGACTTCGTTTCTGAGCGTCAGAGGATTACCATTGGCTTCGCCTTTGTAATACCAGGTCGTTCCAACTTTCATCGGGTAATAATCCGGTTTGCCGGCTTTATTATCCTGAGCAGCGAGCTCGGAAACTGAAGAATTCAAGACCAGAGCCGAAATACAAAGGATCAGTGTACGAGTGACTGACATGATGGAACCTCTCGATGAAAAATTGCCGCGGATCAATTTGATTATTTTCACGGTAATTGGTGGTGTTCGTCAAACAGATTTTCTTGATCGATCGACGATGCCGCGAAATAATCAGAGAATGGTGATTTTTCTCTTATCCCTGATGTGCTTTCAAGGCCGAGCGAACCAGCAAAAATTCGGACAAATTCTCTGAGGTCAATAGCCCCGTCACCCGGCCTGTTTCGTCGGTCACTTCCACTGCGGTCAGGCCGTTTTCGCGCATCTCCTGTAACACGGAGACCAGCCCCCTGCGGGCCGACACCTGCTGGAGAGCCTGTAACTGGCAACTTTTCACCTGAGATGTTGGGCCATTCTGCGCCAGTGCAGCAAGCAAATGAATTTTGGTGAGCAGGCCGACCGGCTTGCCAGTCAGTGAGTGGTGCACAGGAAATTCTGTCTGAGAACCGTCAAGCAGCTTTTTCACGACAACATCCAGCGTTTCGTCGTCCCGCACGGTGAGATAGTCCTGAAGCATTGCTTCGCTGGCAACTGAGTTACCCAGAAGGACCTTCTGCTCGACGGATGTCGCCTCGGCCGAGGCTCCCAGCCAGACAAACAGTGCAATAAAGACCAGAAAAGGATTGCCGGAAAGGCCAGCAATACCGAAGAGAATCGCCATGAACTGACCCAGACTGGCAGCAATCCGGGTGGCATGGGCATAGTCCATAAACATCGCGAGAATGGCACGAAAGATTCGGCCGCCATCCATGGGAAAGGCGGGCAGAAGGTTAAAAGCCACAAGCATACCATTTACCAGCAGCAATTGTGGCAGAAGGTCCATTTTTACGAGTGTCGCTGGCTCTTCGACCGATGCTGGCATCCGCACACCGATGATAAGCAGTGCCATGATGATCACCACGTTGACCATCGGCCCGGCGATTGCCACGAGCAATTCTTCACGAGGCCGTTCGGGGATCCGTTCCAGGCGGGCGACACCGCCAAAGAGATAGAGTGTAATATCTCTTGTTTTAACGCCGAATCTGAGAGCCATTAAAGCATGGCCAAATTCGTGAAGAACAACACAGCAGAAGATCGCAAGAACAGTGAGAACCGCTTGTACCGCGAGCCTGGTTTCACCTGTTTTGAGAAGATCGGCCAGAAAGATATAGAAAAGGAACGCCCAGAATGTCCAGTGAATTTCGATCGGGATACCGAAAACCCGGCCAAAGCGCAAGTTCCAGTTTTTCATCTGAATATTGTCCCCGTTGTTTTGGGCTTCAGTGAATCAGAACCGATCAGCCCCAGCGTTTTTTGATCCAGTCGAAAGCAACACGACCGTCAAAAACATGCCCGGCATTGAAAATATCAAGCCCGATGTGATCGGCAGATTTCATTGCCTGATACGTTTTTTGCGACTCGGCAAAAGCCTCACGCACTCCCGGCTCGGGGAAGATATCGTCCTGTGAGCCTGACTCACAAAAGAGCAGCCGTGGGGCGATCATTGCAGCCAGATCTGCCACCTCAAAAAATTTCAGAATGCCAGGCACATAATTATCAATGCAGTGAGCCACTGAGAAAATGGAGTCGCGAAAGGTGCAGAAACTGCCAGAGAGCATCGCCAGCGAGACTCTCTCGTCCAAAGCCGCAGCATAGCTGGCTACGGTTCCGCCGCCCGAAATGCCCATCAGTCCAATATGACTTGAATCAACATCGCTCAGGCCGGCAAGAAAATCGATGGTTCGAACGACATCCCAGACACGCCAGCCGACCATCGACTCGCCCAACATCAGGGCCGCACCCGCAGCCGGCATGCAGCTTGAGGCACCGGCACCACGCTTTCGGGCGGCTGCATCGCGGCGATGGCCAAAACCGATCATCTCAAGGGCCAGTGTGACATAACCGCGGCGCACGCACTGAAGCGCAAAATTATGCTGATATGTCTGCACAGATTCATTTTCGCGGCCTTTTTCATCAAGCCCGACAATTTCATCGGCCCCCCGGCCATGGCCGGGCAGACAGATCATTGCAGGCCGCGGGCCACTGACTTTTTCGGGAACGAGGAGCCAACCAACGGCCAACATGCCGGGTCGAGTCTCGATTGAGACAAACTGTCGTGTGTAGCCGGGAGTAGAAACAGGTGGTTGAAATTTAACGCCTGGGGCAGGGCGGGCCAGATCCAGTGACTGGGGCAGCCCAATGAGTTCCGTCAGCTTCCTGCGAGACTCAGGCACCCAGCCAGCCCATTTTTCAGGATGATCGACCGGGAATTTCAGGCTACGAGCAATTTGAGCGTATCGGAAATGACTGTAATTGAGCGAATCAACCGATGCTGAATTCGCGGAATTTTTGGAATTTCCGGGCGATGTCATGATGCCATACCATCGGTGAGAGAAAGAGGCGATTTATCCGCATTAATCAGGGAGAGGGGGCCGACTCAACAGAAACGGCGGCTTTGGGAGTCGCTTCCGGCTCACGCCCATCTTCATACTCAGTCTCTACCCATTCACGAAATCGCTCTGGCGTATGAATAAGCTCTTTTTGTTCGAGCCAATCGGCATATTCCCTGATTGGCTGCTGAAGCTTTTCCGGGCCAAATAACGGAATATGAGCATGATAGATGCTGAAGCCAGACAGGGCCGTCTGTGGTAATTCCTTCTGAACCATCAAGTGGTAAAGAGCAACACCAAGGCCTGTTCGATCGGCCCCGCTTTTGCAATGAACAAGCAATGGATAGCGAGCCCGACCAAGCAAATCAATAATCTGCAAAAGTTCGCGCTTTCGCGGGCGAAGCTGGGCGGAAATCGGGATTTCGTAGTAATCTACCGTGTGATCACGAATGATCTCACGCTCCTGCGCATACCATTGATAGGAGGGATACCCACCGCGTAAATTCAGGACTGATTTGATGTTATGTTCTTCAATCCAGCCTGCCAGCCGATCATCGGGCTGCGCACTGCGATAAAGCCGGTTCGGCACAACTTCCGAGAAATTTTGTTTGAAAAGTGGCTTGTAGCCAATCGTCACCGTTAAACCAAGCAAAACGACCAATACGGCGGAAACACGTATCAATCGTTGGCGACTGAGGTTACGAGAACGTTCTGAAGCAATCTGAGCGTCGATCCATGTTCCGGCAGTGGCCACTCGCGATCGGGTGCCGGTTCGATGCACTACTGTCATTTGCTTCTTCCCCCTGTTCAGGGATCAACTGCCAGATCCATGCATGCAATCAATCATGCAAGGCTAAGCAATTGTTCCGTTACGTTCATAAGTTAGCAGGATCGATAGATTCGATCAATCCGATAAATTGGGCTTCAGATTCCTCATCTTGAGAAATCGTATGAGCTGACGATTATTCCGCGAGCTCTTTCTGAAGTGGCCTTCGAGTGGGTTGTTATTGATCAGGCGGCGTGTTAGATTCAATTTTTAATCTGCCAAAAGTGAAAATCCACTTCAAAATTCCGATCCGGAAGGTCGCCGGCCATGCAAGAGTCAATTCCCGAAGATTATCAATCAGCTTTGAATTCAGCACGCAGGAAGGCATATCTTCGTCTGATTCCTCTGCTATTTGTTTGCTATGTCGTGGCTTATGTCGATCGAGTGAATGTCGGGTTTGCCAAGCTGAGAATGCAGGAAGACCTGCAATTCAGCGAAGAGGTTTTTGGTTTCGGAATGGGGATTTTCTTTTTTGGGTATCTGCTGCTGGAGATTCCGGGCACGCTGATTGTGGAGCGATGGTCAGCCCGAAAGTGGATCTGCCGAATTATGGTTACCTGGGGTATTCTGGCCGCAATGACAGCGTTAGTGAAGAAACCGTGGGAATTTTACACGATGCGGTTTTTGCTTGGGCTGGGTGAAGCCGGCTTTTACCCAGGGGTGATCGTTTACCTGACGCACTGGTTCCCCAAGTCTGATCGAACTAAGGCTTTAGCCTGGTTTTTTATTGGAACGCCGATTGCGCAGATTATCGGGCCCATTATTTCAAATCAGCTCATCGAAATTGGTGAAGCGGGCAACCCGGCATTATTTGGGATGGTGGGTTGGCAATGGGTTTTTATCTTCTGGGGTTTGCCGGCGATCATTCTGGGCCTGATGGTGTTGAACTTATTAACAGATCGGCCCCGAGAAGCCCAGTGGCTGACATTGCAAGAGCGTGAGGCGCTGGAACTGGAACTGGAGAAAGAAAAATACCATCAACTGCAGCAGACTGGCCACATGACCGTTGGCGAGGCGCTTCGCAACCCTCGTGTTCTGGTGCTGGCAGCGGCTTATTTCTTTGTCGTCACCGGGAATTACGGTGTCGAGATGTATATGGCATCCATTTTTAAGGACTGGTACAAAATTGAGATCAAGGAGGTTGCCTATCTTATTATCATTCCGCCAATTGGGTCGTTAATTGGCCAGATTTTTATTGGCTGGAGTTCTGACCGCACGGGCGAGCGGCGTTATCATGCCACGATCCCGATTATTCTGGGAGCCATAGCACTTTATCTTGCACCATTCTCGCAGGGCAACAAAGTGTTGAGCGTTGTGCTATTCACATTGACGATGACGGGCCTGAAGGCTTATCTACCAGCCTTCTGGGCTTTGCCAAACCAGTTCCTGACCGCTGCCGCAGCAGCAGCTTCCATTGGAATGATCAATTCATTTGGCAATCTGGGCGGCTGGGTTGGGCCATCGATGCTTGGCTACATCAAGCAGCTCACCGGTAATTACACTTATGGCCTTTGGTATCTGGCGACATCAATGGTTGTATCAGCGATTATTATCCACCGGATAGGTGGATACGGTTCGCCTAAAGCTCCGGCTGAAAAGTCGCGATTTGAAGACGAATTCAATTCTGCGCCTGAGTCGGTCTGACCCAGATTTTCCGGCCACCAAGCCAGGTTTCCAGCACTTTGACGTCTCGAATCTGGTTTTCCGGGCATGTCATCGGATCACGATCAACAATAATAAAATCAGCCAGTTTGCCCGGCTCAAGCGAGCCGGTTTCTTTTTCCAGAAAGAGAATTTTTGCATTTTCAATTGTGTACTGACGAATTGCTTCGCGGCGGGTGAGCCCACTTGAAAGATACAGAGGTTCTTCCATAAACCGGCATTGGCGGCTGACGGCGATCCACATCGCCAGCCAGGGGTCATAAGGATTAACCGACCGGAGACTACCGATTTTCTGCATGTGGTCGCTGCCAAAGCCGACAACGAGGCCTGAATCAATCATCGTGCGCAGAGGCTGAAAGCGGGACATGCGTTCTTTGCCAAATTGCTTGAGCAGCGTATTGCCGTCCAGATAAAACCAGATCGGCTGAAGATCGACCATAACCCCAAGCCGGGCCGCTTTTTGAATGGTCTCAGGATCCATGAAATTACAGTGAGTAATGCAGGGGCGGCTGTCGCGAATCGTTTTTTCCCGATCAACCGCTTCGTAAGTATCCACCAGCAGCTTTACGGCACCGTCGCCGACACTATGGGCTGTGAATTGAAGCCCGGAATCAGCCACTTTTCGAATCATCCGGGAGAGGTAAGTGGAAGGAGTGCGCTGAACGCCACGATAAGCGGGGTCGGTGATGCCGTAGATCTTGCTGACGCCCCAAGGCTCTTGCATCAGAGCACTACCGGTAAGCATGCCGCCGTCGAGCCAGATTTTTGTGCCGATGATCTGAAGCATCGGATCCGGCTTACGCAGTGGGTGGCTGATGATTTTATCCAGCGCCTTCTCAGTCTCATCCCATGAAACATTTTCTGAGGGGAAAGTATGTGAAAGGCGGAGACGCACGCTGAGCTGACCGCTATTTTTGAGATATTCATAAACGGGAATCGAACTGGCGGCGGCGCCGCGGTCGGCAATGGTTGTAAAGCCAACGCTGTTATAGTCTTCAAACAAGTCTTTCAGATGCTTACGCGTCTCTTCAGTCGTGGGGTTCCGGCTGAACGACGGGGCTTTGACATTCGCGGAAAATGCACGCAAAAGCCCTGTGGGTTCGCCCTTATTATCCTTTTCAATAAAGCCGGCCGAGCCTTTGGGCACCTGATAATTCCGGTCGATTCCGGCGAGCTTCAGGGCAAGAGAATTAAGCATGCTGTCGGGGCCGGTGCTGAAAACGATGGGATGCCGCGGGGCAACTTGATCAAGCTCGGCCCGGGTTGGGTATCGTTGCTCTTTGAGACGCGTGATAAAGACTTGCCGCACATTAATAACGGTACCTTCCGGCTGTATTTTCGCCCGGTTGGCAATATAGGCAAGAAGCTGGTTGATATCCTGAATATCCGGTATTTCATGGTCGTGTTCATAAGTGGCCGCACCGACCGGATGAGCATGGCTATCCATGAGGCCGGGCATGAGCGTTTTGCCATTGAGATCGACGACTTTGACACCTGTATTTTTCTTTAGATCGATCGCTTTTGAGCCCAGGGCAATGATTCGGCCTTCGCTGATGGCAACTGCGTTTGTGATTTCAAAAGCGTTGTTAACGGTGATCACATTGCCGTTTTCAAAAACGATTATTTCCGCCTGATTTGAATAAACACGGTTAGATTCTGTGATGAAAAGGCAGGCGATTGCGATGAATAAAGTGATTCGCAGAGGCATGATTGAAGAACTCCGAAGAGGGTGAATCAGGCTGAGGCAGATGGATTCAGGTTACTCGACTGGGCGATCTTCATCCATCAATAATTTTGATTTGTGGATCGATCAAGCTGCGGAAGAGCGAATTTCTGCCATTGACTGGGCTATTCCAATTTACGGGTTACGGTTATGCTTGTCAGCGGATTGAGATGGATGATCAATCAACAAAGGGGCAGGAGGCTTGAATGTCAACCCTCGTTAATGAAGAAGCTGTGTCCACACTTGAATTCCAGGACGGGCCGATCGACGGAGTGCTCGTTCGCCAATTAAAAAAATACAGTGATCATCGCGGTTGGCTGATCGAGTTATTTCGCCACGATGAGCTTGATGAGCAGTTCTGGCCGGTAATGGCCTATGTTTCCAGCACTTTGCCGGGTGTATCGCGTGGCCCTCATGAGCACTATGAGCAGGCCGATGGCTTCGCTTTTATCGGGCCGGGAGATTTGTGTGTTTATATGTGGGATAATCGGCCGTCGAGCCCGACATATCTGCGACGCATGAAATTTATTGCAGGCATTTCGAACCCTGTAGCGGTTTATGTTCCGCCCGGTGTAGCTCATGCTTATAAATGCGTATCGGAAGAGGCGGGGCTGGTGTTTAATGCGGCCAATAAGCTCTATGCCGGATGGGGCCGGAAGGAGCCGGTTGATGAAATTCGCCATGAGCGGGATAGCCCTGAGCTTTTTCCGCTTGACTGATCAACAGACACATTCTTTTAACATTCCACCTACAGGTTTATTTCCTGTAGGTGTTTTTTTCTCTTAAAAATGTCTGTCAACTATTCATTTTAACTCCTTTTAAGCAGTTCTCTGAAAGTCAGTTTGATGTCGGAGAAGTTAGTTCATTATTGACTGATCACTTCAAGACTCTTGCCAATCCTGTTCAGTTCGTCTAAATAATGAGAACGTATTGATCGAATTTCGAATACCTGCATAGAGGAGTCACTCAATCGTCATGTCTAGCACCCGCCGTCAGTTTCTCTCAACGAGCCTGGGAATTGCCACTGCAACAGTCACAGGGATGAGTCGTAGCGTTTTCGCTGCCGAACACACATTACCGGCACTGCCTTATGCCTTCACAGCTCTCGAGCCGCATATCGACGCGAAAACGATGGAAATCCATCATGATCGTCATCATGCGACATATGTTAAAAATCTGAACACCGCTCTGGCTGATCATGCAAGCCTTCAGGGCAAGCCTATTGAAGAGCTGCTGAAGAATTTGAAAGATCTTCCGGCTGCAATTCAAATGGCCGTTCGGAACAACGGCGGTGGCCATTACAATCACACGCTGTTCTGGTCGATTATGGGCCCTGGCGGTGGTGGCGAGCCAACTGGCAAGCTTGGGGCAGCCATCAAAGAGACCTTTAATGGATTTGATGCCTTCAAAGCCCAGCTCAGCGACGCGGCGATCAAGCGATTCGGCTCAGGATGGGGCTGGTTGGCTGTGGGTAAGGATGGCAAGCTGGCCATCAGCTCAAGCCCAAATCAGGACAGCCCAATTATGGAAGGCTCCACGCCAATTCTGGGCGTTGACGTCTGGGAGCATGCCTACTATCTGAAATATCAGAACAAGCGTCCCGATTACGTTGCTGCGTGGTGGAACACGGTGAACTGGTCAGAAGTCGCCAAACGCTATGAAATGGCCAGAGGCTGATATTTCATAAAAGCCTGTCATTTAAAAAGGTGAACCATAACCGGTTCACCTTTGCTTTTTTAAAAGTCTTTCTTTTTCAATTACGTCAGTAGTTGTTTACGCAGCCAGAGCAAAAAGTCTGGATTCGAGAGCAACCCAAGATGTGTTGTATTGTAAGTTGTTGGTGTAAAGGTAATTCCGGAAGGTGGTGTGACATCGGCAGAGCCCCAGAATTTTAATGAAATTCGGGGATCGTTCGCAAAAGTGCTTAATAGTGAAGTAAGTGGAACCATGCCATCGCCTTCATTGATCGTCTGGGCTGGTTGATACCAGGTCTGGCCATCGACCGTTGCGATAGGGGCCGGTTGACCAATGGGCCAGATTGTGCCACCCGTACCAGTTTGCTGGAAGAGCTGGGCGATTGTGCTTGTGGTGACACCGGCAGTGACGAAAGGTATTGTAACCCGGGTCAGCCATGGATTATTACCGGGCTTACTGGCAGCATTCAAGTCCAGTAAAAGCTGGGGTGAGGCATCTGGAACGGCATTGACATTCGTCAATTGACCATTAATGCTGAGAAAATCGTAGTCGGCGATATTCTGGCGGAAGGATGGGAAATAAAGACGTGCAAAGATCAGGGGGCTTGGCTGACCAGTCGATGGGTCAGTGATTGCTGTTTTGTCGATTGTGTAATCAGGCCCTGGTATTGTTAGAGTACCGGCAGAAACCGCGGTAAACAGATCATTCAGATTCTCCATCACGGTTGCGGTGTTTCCGCCAAAGGCACCATTAAAGTCATTCGTCCATGTGTTGAAGAATTGTGGTATTCCGTCATTTGGTGCGCTGACCATCATTAGATTGTCAACTGTCGGTAATTTCAGAGATGCTCCTGTGGTGTTTGTGAATGAACCACCCAGGGCGGGGCTTTGCACATAAGAGCGAGCCAATATTGCGCCACCACCGATCGCCACCAGATCAACGGATTTTATCGTTGCATCGTTGGCCACCATAGCTGCCATCAAATTACCAAGATAACCCACCTGATATGGATTATTCGCTTGAATCATCGAAGATGCTGTCAGGTTTGAGAGATTTCCATCCGAACTTGAATCTGTCGGAGCCTGCGACAATCGCCAGTCATATGTCGCAAGAAACAAGTCTCTATTCAGCGAATAGCCTGTGGCAATCAATGAATTGATCATTGCATAATATTCGGTGGAAACCGTAAGGCTTGACGCGGCTACGCCGCGCGTGTTGTAAAAACTATCAATTGCGGCTTGCGAAGGGTCTTTTGGGACACTACCGCCCACATCAGGAATGACGACAACGGCTCGTGGCAATCGCAGAACGTTTAAATTGGTGCTTAACGATTGACCAAAACCGTCGTGCAAAGTAACTGCGAGTACATTCTGGCCAATTTGTAAGGGAACTGTCGTCACTCCATTACCTGTGTTTGAGAGTGAGCCACCAACTTCCCCGGTTGTCGGTACCGATAGATTTGTCGCTACAAATGAAGCCATTGGGCTTCCGCCCACCAATATGGATGCACTTGAATCACGCGTGTAACCATTAACAATCGGCGTCGCGGCCGTATTGATCTGGGTTGCGAAATCAAGTGGCCTCAAATAAGCTGCTGCAAGCAGATTAAGGTTGGCAAGCCTCAGATCTTTCGGATCGACTTTGCCAGAGCCATCGTAATCTGCTGAATTAACAATCTGTTGGCCATACTTTGCCGGATTACGCATGATATCAGTTAACATCCTGATATCTGTACGATTGACGGTCGAGTCGCCGTTAATATCACCCACAAGCTGAAAAGAGAGGTGGTATGTTGCCTGGCGATTTGTCCATCCGCCAGTCACAGGAAATGTATAGGAACCAGGTCTGAAATTGACAATCTGGGCATTTCTCCCGGCAGGGAACTGGACTACGCTGGGAATAAGCCGGGGTCTGGGCGATGGACGAGGGTTCGGATTTACATTATTCACCGCTGGCCCCATCAGTAAATCACCACCGTCTGATGCTGTGGCCTGAACCTTCACCGAAACGACTTGTTTTCTTGTGAAACGAAAAAGGCTGAAGTCAAAATTAACGCGAGGCGCGGTCGCCTGATTGGTCGGCGATAATTTTCCATCAATCACAGCAAAAGTACCGACAGGGTCTGTCACAGCAGGCACGGCTCGGTCTTCCAGCGCAGAAAAAGTAGGCTGGAATCGTGATTGGCGTCGGTTTTTCATCACTTACTCCGTGCTGATTCTGTCCACATCTGGCGATTTAGTCCGTTGAGACTAGATCTGTGGCGAATGATTTGAGCGTTTTATTCATTATAATGAAAATGAGTGGTTTGACGAAAGTTGGCAGTGCAAGCAAGAGAAAATAGATAGGCCAGACCACGATGCATTTTGGCCACAATCTTTAAATTATTATGATATATAGCCTTATATCAGTCAGCCGGAACACATCTCTGACTTGCCCACTTTCGAAGCGATTCAATTTTTTCACGCATTACTACCGAAAGCGGCTGTGTCCGAGTGATAGCATCCATGATATGACTTTGATCCAGTTCTTTATTTTGAGCATAAGCATCATAAAGGGCGGCGATAACTGCCTGCTCAATTTCAGCACCGGAAAAACCGTTCATTGCTGTGACCAACGATGCCATATCATAATTTTCCGGCTGACGGTTTCGCTTTTTGAGATGAGCTCCCAGAATCGCTTTTCTGGAATCTGGGCCGGGAAGATCGACAAAAAATATCTCGTCGAAGCGTCCTTTTCGCATTAATTCAGGCGGTAGTGCTGAGATGTCGTTAGAGGTTGCAATCAGAAAAATGGGGTGTCTGTGTTCCTGCATCCATGCCAGGAGTGTGCCAAACATGCGCTGGGAAAGGCCACCATCGGCGGATGTGGCAGCGGCGGATGCGAATGCCTTCTCGATTTCGTCAATCCAAAGGACAACAGGCGCCATCGCCTGAGCCTGCTGAAGTGCCTGTTTGAGGCGGCTTTCGGTGGCACCAACAAACTTTTGGTAAAGTGAACTTGGGTCAAGCCGTAAAAGCGGCATATTCCACTGCCTGGCAACCAGCTTGGCACAAAGGCTTTTGCCGCATCCTTGAATGCCCAGGAGGAGCATCCCCCGTGGATATTCAAGACCAAACGCCCTCGCTTTGGGCGAAAAAGCCTGATTTCTCGATTCGAGCCAGGAACGCAAACGATTCAGGCCAGCCAGTTCCACATCATTGATTTCAGTTTCAATCGTCTCGAGACAACCGCTTGAGCCCAGCATTGACCGCTTGGCATCGACGATCCTGGGCAAATCCTCTGCTGATAGACGGTTATCTTCCAAAACACTGGCCGCAATTATTTTGGTGATGTCCGTCGCATTCAGACCGCGAAGCGTTGAGACGAGTTGGTCCATCTCTCGTCTGGTCATTCGGGCTTCCACTTTGGATGCACCCGGCTGAGTTTCTATCTGCGATTTTATTTTCTGAAATGAGGTTTTGATCAGTTGTTCAATTTGAGGTGGATCAGGCCTGGGAAGTTCGATTTCGACTGCTAATCGGCGCACTTCATCCGGTAGAGGCGAAGAATCAACAAGGATCAATGACGCCTTGCAGGGTGTGCCGGGATCAGCAAGGTCTCGTAAATGACGAATGACCAACGGATCCTGAGCATGCGGTGCTATATCTTTAAAAACATAAATCGCGGGCTCCTCAGTCTGGATCAGATGCCCCAGAGCCTTAACTGCCATATTGGCCTGAATGGTGGGGCTATTCTGGCCTGATTTTATTATTGGTCGCGTTCTCACCAAGCCAGCCGTGCATGACCATTCCCAGAGAGCTATGCCACTTCGCTCAGCCATCTCTCGAATGGCCGAGAGTGCTGAAGGTTCATCATCCGTTTCGATCGAAAGTAGCCTCTGGCCAGCCCTGATGAGAAGACTCATCCGATCGATCAATTTGGTATTCATCAACAGCCTCAATGAACTGCCGGAATGCTAAGCAGTGCCAGCGGATTCAAAAAACAATCAGGTTTTCAGCAGGCCATCCTCAATTTCGAAAACGATGTCGTCCGGTTGAATAAAGCGGCGATCGTGTGTGACAACGACGAGTGTAGTTCCGGATTCGTTTTGAAGTTCTCGAAGAATTCGGAAGATCTCTTCGCCGGTTCGGCTATCAAGCTGACCGGTTGGTTCGTCTGCCAACACGACATGAGGTTTTTTTACCAATGCGCGTGCGATTGCCACACGTTGTTGTTCACCGCCCGACATTTGAATGGGTCTGTGCTTGAGTCTGTGCCCAAGGCCGACTTTTTCCAACATGTTTTTCGCACGTTCGCGCAGCTCAGAGTTAATACCCTGTGGCAGAAAAGGGACAAGTACATTTTCAATAGCGGTCAGGTTTCCTACCAGATTAAACGCCTGAAAAATGATACCGATCCTGTTTCTGCGAAAGAGATCCTTTTCGGTTTCAGGCATAGTGGTCAGGTCAAGGCCATCAATAATGACCTTCCCACTCGTGGGCTGATCCATCGCACCAAGTAAATGCAGCAGGGTGCTTTTGCCAGAACCGGAAGGACCAACAATAAAAGCACAATGGCCTGCGGGAATCGAAAGGCTGATTCCATGCAGGATTTCCATTGCCCCTTCGCCGCTTCGGTAGGATTTAGTCACATTCTGCGTTTCGATCATCGCCATATTGATTTTCTTTTCCAACTGAATCGCTTATCGACATTCTTCTCGATTATGGGATTGGGCAAATCGATCAGCGATGACCGAACCGGATTGCTTCCATCGGGGCGAGCCTGGCCGCTTTCCAGGCAGGATATAAGCCGCCCAGTGTACCAGTGACGAGCGAAAGTATCAGCCCGAGAAGGATCAAGCCGGGCGTTACAACTAATTGCAGGCCACCCTTAAGAAACTGGTTGGCGATAGAGACTCCGAAAAGAGCCAGAATCACTCCAAGAAAGCCGGCAACAATACCCATGTAAGCACTTTCAAGAGTAACCAGGCCAAGCACATGCCTGCGCGACCAGCCATTCGTGCGAAGGATGCCGAATTCGGCAACACGCTCAAGCGTACTCATCAGCATTGTATTAACGATTCCGACAACACCAACGACCAAAGCAAGGCTGACTGTAAGAGCCAAAACTTTATCGAGCTGACCCATCAGGTCGCCAAAACTGTTCTGAAATTCATTCATGCTCCGGGCATCGAAGTCGGGCAGGGCGGCCTCAATGGCTCGAGAGACTTCATCGGTTTTGGACGGATCGGACATCTCCACATAAACATTGGATAAGCCATCGGGTCGGTTCAAAACCTGCCTGGCCGTATCAAAATCCATGACGATAATGCCGTCAAGCAGCATGGAATTTGTGTGATAAACGCCAACGATGTCAAATTCCTGATTACCGATTTTCATTTTATCGCCAGGTTTTTTTGGCGACTTATCCGGGTTTTTAAATTGATTCGCATACTTCTTAGAAATCACAATATTTTTTGTCCCTCGATCTTTCTCATCGAGGTATCTGCCACCATTTTCATTGGGAGGCAACAGGGATTTTCGATAAACAGACGTCGTAATTTTGCCGTGAGAAATTGGCTCCTGACCGGTAATTACCGG
>JBILGL010000382.1:0-4812 GCA_044351075.1 Isosphaeraceae bacterium
CAAGCATGGCTCATATTGCTTATCGCACGATGATGTGCGGCTGGAGCCTGGAAGATTCTGAGCAGGAAGTGGCCCGCCACTTTGGGCTTGTCAGTGTGAACCACGGCCCCGATTACCGGCACATGCAGAAATTTTTTGATGAGCGTGTTGTGCCCTATCGCCTGGCTCAGAAAGAAAAGGCGAAAGGCGAAGCCGAGACGATGGCTCGAACAAAAAACGCTGCTGAATTGAAATAAATCGATGAATTGAATTGTGGCGGATGTTAATTCATTCAGCCACGATGGCCTCAACAGGTTGGCCTTCTTCAAGCTCAGCCTGATTTGAAATGATCACGATTTCGTCTTTACTGAGCGGGCGAGGTTCGCCTGCCTGATTTTTCAAAATCACGGAGACGAAGCGTGCGTTGTCAAATTGAATTTTTACTGGTTGAATTCTGGCTTTGCCACCTTCGACCATATAAATGAAATCAACGCCGCCCCTGCGCACAATCGCACTGGCAGGAATCAGTAATTGACTTTTGGCTGATTCAAATAACAATTTCATTTTGCCATACATGCCCGGAATGAGGCTGGCGGATGATTTACTGCCATTGATTTCGGGAAATTCCGGCAGCATTCGGCTTTTGAGTTCGGCCCCACCTGTTTGGCTGAACTGTTTTTTCAATAATTCAAATTCAGACTTTGTACGATTGAAAAGATCTACCTGAACCAGCAAAGTGCGGTCGCTACTTGCCAGTGAGGGTGCCATGCGGCTGATTTTAGACTTGAATACCTGACCTGGCAGCGGATCCATGCGAATTTCTGCGATTGTCTCTTTTGAAATAAGGCTCACAAAGGTGTCAGGCACTTTCATGGAGATGGTCACAATGTCATTTCGTTCGATCGTGAGTATGGGCCTTGTGCCCGGCACAATAGTGGCGCTTGGGACAAACGTTCCAGGGTCAACTGAGCGTGAGGCAACTACTCCGTCAAACGGCGCGATGATTATCTGATTTCCGGTCGTTGCATTCTTCTCTGTTGAAGGCTGAATTTCGGCCAGTTTTTCGCCGGCTTTGACGGTGTCGCCCAGCTCTTTTTCAAGAAATACAATTTTACCGGCAATCTCAGCATATAATTCAGCGCGATAATACGGAGCAATTTCCGCAGGCTGCTCGACCGAGAGAGAAAAATCATTGCGACTGACTGGATAGATCGCTTTGACACGAATCGTGGATGTGTTCGCAGCGTTTTGGAGGCCGGGGCGTTCGTCAGCATGAGCGATTGCAATTGATGCGATAAAAATGAGTTGAATTACAATCTTTTTTGTATTGTCGGAATGAATCATGAAACTGAAATGGTATTTCATTTGAGGTCTCGGCCAGATTCGTCAAACTCAAGTTTGTGCGTGATTGAAGTCTTTTAGTCGGTGATATCGATCATCGGGCGAACTTTTCGCACGATAATTGTGTAAAGGACCGGTATGAAAAAGAGCGTCAGGGTGGTCGAGCTGACGAGCCCACCCACCACGGCCCGGGCCAGTGGGATATTGGCTTCATTACCATGGCCACCGCCGATAGCCATGGGTGAAAGAGCCAGAACAGTGGCCAGAAATGTCATCAGAATTGGCCTGAAGCGGGTTTCGGCAGCATTTTGAATTGCTTCCTCCGGCGATTGTCCTTCCAGTTGTAGTCGGTTGGCGAATTCTACCAGTAAAACACCGTTGTTTACGGCAATACCAACCAGAAAGATGACGCCCATGAGCGATTGCACATTCAATGTGGTGCCAGTGCTGAAAAGCATTACCAGAACACCCATAAAACCAAGGGGCACCGTAAACATAATCACACCCGGGCCACTCCATGACCGAAACAGCGTGACCTGAAGCAGATAAACCAGTATAGCGGCCAGCAGCAGGCCACCCGCCAGCCGCTGAAACGACTCGTTCATCCGCTGAAACTCGCCTTTGAGTGAGATTCGCATGCCTGCAGGTAATTGAATTTGATTTAATTTAAATTGAATGTCGTCGGCAATTGAAGCGATATCACGGCCCTGTGTATTGACTAAAACATTGGAAACGCGTTTCAGCCCGGAGTGGGTGATTTCAACTGCTCCATTTTTACGACGTGGTGTGACAAGGCTGCCAAGATTGACACTTTGTGGCTGGGTCGAGCCTGCGATGGGCATTGAGAGAACATCTTCCAGCTTTCGTCCGGCATCTTCCGGATATTGTACTCCGACAAAATATTGATTACCCGACTGCATATCGATCCAGAAATTCCGGTGCACCGAGACGCTCGAATTGAGTGCGACGACGACCTGCAAAATCACATCTTCAGCAGAAAGGCCGAGCTGGGCGGCTTTTTCGCGATCAATGTCGAGAACGAGATAGGGTGCATCATCGCGCTGGGCGACCCGGACATCAACAGTGCCCGAAATGGTGGCGACCTGATTGCGAATCTGGCGAGCGATAGAGGCGGATTCTTCCGGTTTTCCGCCCGTGATTTCAATATCAATGGGCGATGATGCGCCATAATTGAGAGCAGTTGAAATCATGCCGCCGGTATCCCAGTCGGCACGAAGGTCTGCAAATAGAGCTTCGGCGTTGAATTTCTGTCGCAAAATGGCAGCGTATTGCTGCGAACTTTTCTCACGATCTGATTTCAATTGAATGCGGATAAGAGCATCCTGCTGGCCTGCATTCGAGGTGTAGGCGGCTGACCAGTCAGGATTCAGGCCGATTTCGGAGACGATCATTTCGCGATCGGCTTCCGGAATCTCGCGTTTTAAAAAGGCTTCGACTTGCTTTACACGTTCTTCGGTGGCCGAAAGCCGCGAGCTTGATGGAGCACGCAGACGAAGCGTGATCTGGCCGGCATCAACCTGCGGAAAAAACTCTTGCCCAATGCCGCTTAATAGACTCAGCGAACCGGCGAAAAGCAGGCAGACAGCTAAAATCACGATTGCACGTCTGGCAAGTGCTGTTCGCAGTAATGTCAGGTAGAGCCTTGTCAGGCGATCGATCATCGACTGAAACTTTGTATTTAAATATCCAAAAAATCGCTGAATTCCATTTGGATCATGATTTACGCCTGAACCTGTTTTAGAATGGTCGTCGGGCAGGAATTTGGCACACATCATCGGCACGAAAGTGCGTGAAAGCAGGAACGAGGTGAGCATGGCAAAGCCGACGGCGATCGTCAGCGGGCGAAAGAGAAAACCAGCAATGCCCGGCATCACCGCCAGTGGTGAGAGCACAATCACCGTGGTGCATGTGGCTACGAGCACAGGGATAATCACTTCAGCGCAGCCATCGAGGGCGGCCCGCACGCGCGACTTGCCCAGGTGGTAATTCCGGTGATTGTTTTCCAGCTCGACGATGGCGTCGTCCACCAGCGGGCCAATGGCCAGAGCCAGTCCGGCAAGTGTCATGGTATTAATTGTATTTCCGGTGATGTAAAGACCGATCACCGCACCCAGCAGGGCCAGCGGAATGGAGAGGGTGGCGATCACGGTCATTCGCCAGTCGCCCAGAAAGAGCAGAATCATGATCGAAACCAGAGCAATGCCGATGGCACCTTCCTGAAAAAGTGCGGCCAGAGCAGATCTTACGGCTACAGTCTGATCCATCACGAGGCTCAGGCTGGTTGATTCCGGCAATTTAGACTGCATTTCAGGAATTGTATTTTTTACACCGTCAACCACGGCGAGACTGCTCGAACCACGCTGGCGATAGACGGGCACAAAAACTTCATTTTTATCGTCGATGCGCACGCGTGATGTCTGGATCATGGCCGCATCTTCCGCGCGGCCAATATCGCGCAGAAAAATGGTGCGGTTGCCGGCAAATGCAATTGGCAGATTATTTAATTCTTCGACACGTTCCACCATGGCGTTGCTATCCAGCAATAGCTGTTCAGCACCGAGGTAAAGTGTGCCGGGCGAAACCATGAGATTGCTTTTTTTCAGAGCGTTGACGACATCCATCGGCACCAGGCCACGGGCTTCCATCTTCTCCGGGTCGAGATAAAGCATGACGGTTCGGTCAAGCCCGCCAACGACCACAGGCGAAATGCAACCGGTCACGGCGCCCAGCATGTTTCGCACGTCGATACGGGCAAGGTCTTTCTGGCGGGCGTCATCAAGCTCAGGGTTTTTGACGGTCAGAATGCCCACAGGCAGCGTGCCGGTAGCGTCAAACGGCATGGCCACAGGCGGCAGAGTGTTGGGCGGCAGGGTGGGCAAAGCCCCCAGCGCAAGTGAATTGGTCAGTGTCAGGGCTTCGTTGGGGTCCACATCATCGCGGAAATAGACTTTCACGATGCTGACACCCGGCACTGATCGCGACTCAACCAGACGAGCCCCGGGGGCCTGATTGACCCAGCGTTCGATGCGATTAGTGATTGTTTTTTCGATTGATGCGGCAGGCATGCCGGGGTAATAAGTCAAAACCTGAACCGCAGGCGCTTTGAAAACCGGCAGAATATCAACAGGGATATTCGCCAGGCTGAGCCCGCCAAGAATGGCCAGCATCAGCACCAGGGCCCCGACCATGTATGGATTCCGGACGGAGAGACGAATCAGCCACACGGTTGTGTTTATCCACGAATAACATCCTGATTGATCGCATTGTTCGCCATCATATCAGATTCATGATACCGTGGGAATGAATTATTAATTGCAAACAGGAAAACAGCCTGATTGCAATTTCATTACACCTGAGCTATTGCGTTGAATTCAATTGGATTATGAAATCAGCCTGCCAGGGAATCGTCTTTGAGGTCGGGGCCTTGTCGTTAGTTTCCTCTGCATTGTGGCGGCCGGGTTTTCGTGAGTT
>JBILGL010000383.1:0-4792 GCA_044351075.1 Isosphaeraceae bacterium
GCTGTCATATCCAAGGGCGAAGATTATTTTATTTGATGAATCGGGAGTCTCGGAGGTGAAATACGAAGAAACCGAACATTTTATGATCACTCGAGATTTTCTGAATCATTATCAAAAACGGATGGATCGATTGTTAAATGATCGGGAATAGAGGCGGCAGGAAGATTATTTTAATTATTAACCAGCAGTTGCAATTTGTTGACGCAGAAATTCAGAGGCTCGCGGCACAATCTGGTCAGCCCGGTGCGAGTCGCGGCTCAGTTCCACACAGATCGGGTGTTGAAATTGTATTTCATGAAGTGCCTGAAAAATGGGCGGGAAGTCGATTGTTCCCTCGCCAAACATCAGGTGTTCATGTATGCCGGGCTTCATGTCTTCAATATGAATATTAATCAGACGATCCTGCCATTTGCGAATGGCATTTTCGATCGGCACTTCGCCCAGACAATGCAGGTGACCGATATCGATGGTGAGTTGGAACCAAGGATTTTGAACAAGTTTATCAATTCGCTCAAAATCATTCATTGTCTGAATATACATGCCCGGCTCAGGCTCAAATGCAATCGGGATTTTATGTTTCTCAGCCAAGGGCAAAACTTCGTGAATGCCAGCCACCAGACGTTCATCGGCCTCTTGCTGGATAATATTCTCATCAAGCCTGCCCGACCAGAAAGAGAGACAGGTTGCATTAAGGCGAGCGGCCAGAAAAAACTGATTTTTAAGGAAATCAATGCGCCTGGAACGATTTGATGCCTCTGCATCCATCAATGTCGGGTGGTGCTTGATGCGGGGATTCAGGACAAAGCGGGCACCGGTTTCAACTACGCAGGCCATATTGAATTTTTCGAGCAGTTTCAGTGTTTTACCAAGCTGTTCTCTGATTCGTACAGGTGTCCATGCCGGGTCTAGGCAATTAACGTCGGGAGTAATTGCAATTGCTTTAAAGCCGTTGTCAGCAAGCAGGCGAATGGCGTCGTCGAGCCGATGATGCGCCAGACCATTTGTGTTATAACCGATTTTCATGGAAGTGGGCTCAGGTTGTATAGAGTTTTCTTGCCGTTAATCGGGCAATCAGCCAAATAACAATCAGTGGCAGGGCGAAAATGAAAAATGAAAGGGCAAGAACGAGCGATGTATCGATGATGGGTAATGAAATAATGCCGATTTTTACCAGTTTCTGAATGGTTTCAGGTGTAGGATTGGCCATTGCGCTGCGATAAGCATTTGAAATGATTTTCAGAAGAATGATTAGGATAAGAATACTGATGAGTGTTGCGATATGAATAGTTGAAAGACCATTATTGAATTTTTTGAGTAAACCTGAACGGAGCAGAATCACGGCTAATACAGCCGCAATCCCAGCCACCATTAATACAAATCCTCTAAAAACGCCTTTAGTCTGGCCGCTATTCGTCTCCTGACGACTGATGTAAGTGATGCCGGAAATGTAAATAATATAAGCAAGGATTGCAATAAATGACCATGCCTGAAGGGGGGCAAAAGCCAGCCCCATGGCCAGATTCAGGCCACGGCAAAGGCCCATGGCCCAGGGCCCTGCAGGCGTTTTTTTGAGGAAAGCGTCGTAGCTGACAACTGCCGCCAGAATGGCTAATGCAATCTGGCCGATCTGGCTTGAAACAGAACTTGCCAAAATGCAACCGGCAACGGAAAAGAAACAGGCAAAGGCCGAAGCAACCCAGATTTTCACGGCCCCTGATGGTAAAGGACGCGTTGGCCGGTCGAGTCGGTCTTCATCCAGGTCGAAAAGATCATTTAATACAATTCCGGCTGCATAGAGCGACATTGAGGCAAATGCAATTGCCAGCAGATCTGGCCATCGCTCAAATCCCGCACCGGCGCAGAAAGCGCCGGCCAGGCTATTGCAGGCGGCTGTGAGCACATTCGGCAGACGAATCAGCTTGAGGAATGATTTGATTTGCATTTGTAAGATTGATGATCAGATCATTCCACTTTTTACTTCCGGCAAATTGAGATCACTTTTCCGCCAGTACCTGATTCAGCAGCGGCTTCAGGACTTCAATTGCCTCGCGGGCGGCTCCGTCAGGGTCATCAACGTTGGGATAAAGCTCAACCGTCAGCCAGTTGTCATAGCCAATGGCCTTGATCGCGCGAAAGACTTCAGCAAAGTCAATGGCGCCATGGCCCGGGATGAGGTGGTGATGGTGGCGGGTGGCAGCGATATCTTCCAGATGGAAATGACGAATGTGAGAGGCGGCCTTGCGAATCGAGGCCGGGATGTCCTCAGAAACGCAGTAGGCATGGCCCACGTCGAAATTCAGGCCAATCGCAGGCGAATCAACTTTCTCGGCCACTTCCAGATATTGATCCGTCGTTTCCAGCAGAAGCCCTGGCTCAGGCTCGATCAGTAGCATCACACCTTCGCGATAAGCATGCTCAGCCAAAGGCTTTAGGATCTCAACAAATAGATCAACTGCCTTTTCGCGGCTCTGTCCCGGCACCAGCGGCCCGCCCGGCTCGGTGGTGATGTGTGGCGCACCCAGCTCTTTACAAAGTGTCAGGGCCCGGCGGGTGTGATCAATGCGAACTCGGCGATAGTGCTCGTCGGGCTCAATAAACGACGGATACCAGTATGGTTGACGATAGTCGTTAATCGCATTCATCATAAAGGCATTGACGTTCGAAAACGTCAGGCCATTTTTTTTCATTGAGGCCCGGATGGCCGATTTCGTGGCCAGTGGCAAGTGTGCCGGCCAGGCATGTGGCACGTCGGCCATCAGCTCAAGGCCGTCGTAGCCAAGGGCGGCGATGCGGGCGCAGGCTTCCTCGAACGGGAATCGCAGATAGGCATTCGTGGAAAAGGCGAATTTCATGGCGAAAAACTCTTCGTGAATGAGCAGGTGTCACCAGACTCGTTAATGGCCGAAATTGGAGAAGGATCAGCCCTTGAGGCCGGCGATATAGGCTTCAAGCGTGGCCCACTGGCGGAAGAAATGATTCTCTTCCACGCCTTCAGGGCTCTTGAAAAAGACGGCAAGCTGCTTCTGTAAACCCTTGCTGCCACGCTGCTTGGCAAGGTCTGTCAGGCGGGCGAGATCAATCGCCAGTGGGGCGGCCAGAAGGCTGTCGCAGCCCTGCCATGTGAATTGGAGGGTCATCTGGGTACCCATGAAGCCCTGGAAGTGGATATGATCCCAGGCCGTTTTCCAGTCGCCCATGTCGGGAATGTATTCTATGGTTACCAGAGTGTTGGGTTTGTAGCCAAGAATCTGAGTCGTGACCCAGTCCTTGGTGTTCACCTTCGAGGCTTTGTTCACTGGATCGTCAAGCACCACGCCGTCGCGATTGCCAAAGATGTTGTGACCCACCCATGAGAGCACCTTCAGGTTTCGATGCGCAAACATCGGTGCCAGAACGGTTTTCATCATCGTCTCGCCAGTCTTGCCATCCTTGCCCGCCATCAGGCTCCCGGTTTTGGCGGCAAGCTCCTCGATTGCAGGAATACTGGCCCCGAGGCTGGGGGTAAAGTTGACATAGGAATGGCCACCGCGGATGGCGGCGAGAGCGTAGAGGGCGCTTGAGGGGAGCAGGTCGGGGCCACCGGTGGGGAGAGCGGCTTCGAGCGCGGCCCACGAATGATGGACGTCGCGGGTGTGGAAAACGGGCTCAGTACTTGAGACATTGAGCATGATAAGGTGGTCGATCTTTTCGGCCGCGACAAAGGCGTCGAGATCTTTGGCAATACGGTCAACGGCTTCAGCGGCATTTCGGGCGGGTGTTTCATCGCCCCAAGTGCCCATTTTGCTGATGGTTGCGCCGCTGCCGAGCTTGGTGCCAGGCCGAACGCGGGCAGAGGCGGCCAGGAGTTCATCGCGGCAGGCGTCGATCCATTCCGGCTGAAAGACACCCGAATTGGTTCTAAACTCAATGGCAGAGTCAACAAACGACGTCTGGCGGATATCATGACCACCAATAATGAAGTCGCCGGGCTCTGGCAGATTGAGCCCTTGGAACATGGGCAACTGCGTCGTCAGGCCGCTGTCGGGAGTGATTTTGCGGGAAAGGCAGGAGAGGCCGAGAGTGATGGTTGTTCCGACACCACCAAATGCACCAATGAGCCAGAGACCGACGCGGCGTGACATAATTCTTCGATTTCCTGGAGTAAGAGGAGGGTTGTCGAGGTATGGATTAAGCCTATCGACACGATTCTGATCATTAGTTTAACAACTATGTTGAACCATGTTGAACGTAGCTTAGTTTTCACGTAGCTGATTTTGCATATTATGATGATTGAAACGATGATTATGCAACTGCGTATTAAATGTCTTAAAAAAAAAGCATTTTGATGATTCTTTGAAAGCGGCGGTCACATTAGCGAAATATAGTAGTAAGAATATTTTGAAAGCGTATGCCGAAAGATTGCGATTTGGTGTTTCAGGCTGACGCGAGTATGCACCTTTCAGGAAAGATACGGTGAAACATGGTCGATCGGGCTCTCTGGAGTCAAATCGGCGCAGGACGCGGAAAACATCTAAGGATTTTGATTTTCCTATTCCTCCTCTTCACCGGGAGCAATGCGCATGCTGGTTTTAACTGGGTCAGCGACTGGTCTGTGACGACCGTCAATGTCAATATTCCCCCAGCCTTCCTGACTCCACCAAATCCAAGCTATCCTGATTTCATCGTCATTTCAGGGTCATCAAGCTATATCTCGAATGATCCTCAGCAGACCTACACAACGGCCTCCTATGCGGAACGGCAATTTCAGCTTGCTGGCTTCAATGAACCGGTTCGAGTGACCATTCAGACCGTT
>JBILGL010000384.1:0-4782 GCA_044351075.1 Isosphaeraceae bacterium
TTCGCTTGAGCTCTTCACCGGCGGCATGCAGAATGGTGATTGGCGTATTAGTGGCTCGGTTTGTATGCGCCACATAAGCCAGACGCACTTCATAAAGGCCGGATTTCGGCAGTTCCGGGTCAAAAGTCAGGGTGGATGGGCCGTTTTTACTGCGCTGATCGTAAGATGAGCTCTCGCCCAGATAGCGGTTGCCATACTGTGACGTTTTCCAGCTACCAACCGCCAGGGCTTTGGCATCATCGATCACGACACCTGGCAGGCTGGCCGGGTTGATCGGCCCATCTTTGGCGAGCTGGGCTGTTTTTGGGTCAAGACGCAACTGTTCTTCTCTGAGCCCTCGAATCTGCTTTTGTAATTCGGCCACTTCAGATTCATGCAGTTTAATTGACTTTTGTAATTCACCATCGGCGGGCAGAGGCGCATCAATCCATCGAGCGACATTATCGGTGTCGTTAAAGAGGGTGCGCGTGCTGCGAAAGATTCCGGCCAGGGCGTAGTAATCTTTGGTAGGGATGGGGTCGAATTTATGATCGTGGCAGCGGGCACAGCCCAAGGTCATGCCCATCGTGGCCCGACCCAGCGTATCAAGCTGTTCGTCAATAATATCCATACGAAGCTGGTATTTATCCTGCTCTTCATAATTTGTCGGGCCCAGCACCAGCAAACCGGTGGCCGATAAGAGGCGGGCGCGGTCGGCGGGTGTGGCGGCAGGCAGCAGGTCGCCTGCGATTTGTTCACGCAGGAACTGGTCGTAGGGCAAATCGGCATTAAATGCATTAATGCAATAATCACGATAGCGCCAGGCATCCTTGAAAAGCAGGGTGCGGCCACCACCAGAAGATTCGGCGAATCGTGTCACATCAAGCCAATGGCGGGCCCAGCGTTCGCCGAACTGGGGCCGGGCAAGCAGGTCATCAACCACCTTGGCCCGAGCCTGAGGAAGCGGCGACTTGTCCTGCAGAAATGCCTCGATAGCTTCAGGCGTTGGAGGCAGCCCGACCAGATCAAACCAGACCCGGCGCAGCCAAACGAGCCGATCCGCCGCGGGGGCGGGACTGAGCCCCTTCGATTCAAGCTTGGCAAGAATGAAATAATCGAGAGCTTGCAGCGGCCAGTTTTGATCTTTGATTTTGGGTATAGCTGCAACCTTTAATGGTTGAAAAGCCCAGTGCGATTCTTTTCGAGGCTGATTCGCGACCGACTGCGGTAAAACGGCTTTTTCTTCACGCGGATCAAATGCCCCCGTACTGATCCACTGGCGAATATCGGCAATTTGAGAATCAGTCAGTTTGCCGGCGGGAGGCATGTCATAAAAACCGCCATCGTAGGCAATGGCTTGTAATATCAGACTATTTTCCAAATCGCCGGGCACAACAGCCGAGCCGGAATCGCCACCACGGCGGGTGGCCTCGCGTGAATCAAGCCGAAGCCCACCCTTTGACTGTTTTGATTCGGATGAATGGCACTTATAGCAATGCTGAGCCAATAAGGGCCGAATTTTTGATTCAAAGAAATGGGATTTTTCTGTCTCTGTCTGCCACGCAATTGCCGGCTTCGAAATCAAAGAGCTGAACAGGCATGCCCAAAGGAACATGATTCCGGGATTATTCAGCCGTTTCATGATCCACAACTCTCTGATATACCTGATTTTGTAAAAGGGTGGGTGCCTGGTGGCGATCTATTCGGAAGCACCGCCGGCTGATGTATTTCGACCCAATTTATTATAACGGATGGTTTTAATTACGCCAGACCGCGAAAGAGCAGTCAGGGCCAATTCATTTTTGCTTTAAAATGTGGCAGGCACATTTGTTGCGCCGAATTGGGCCAGTCAACTATTTTCGGAATTACCAGAATGCAGCTCATCCTTTTTCTGGAGGGCCGCTTTTCTGATATTGATTCTTGATAACTGTAAAACCAAGGAAAGACAAAAGCCAAAAACAAAATACAAGAATAGTTCTCCGAGAATAAAACCTGTGGAGATAAACACTGTGGAGCAGAAGACCATAACGATTGCGCCAGTGCCGATAGCGACCATCATTTCCGGAATAAAAAGGATAAAGCTGGAGAGGAGAATGCCCATGATGCCAGAAAAAACAACGTCAGAGGGCCTGTACCATTCGGTTAAAAAACCGGCCGCAATACTACAGATAATGCCGGAAATCAGGATTAAACGGATTATCAACCGTCTTTCCGGCCAGGTTTGACCGGCAAGAGTGCTGAAGTAAGTATTCAGGGTGGATCGGGATTTTGATAATTCAACAGGGATTGGTTCGAAAACGACGCTTGGCTCCGGGTCGCTGGTGACCTGCTGCCAGTCCCGAGCCATGAAAGCCCTGCCACAGCTTTGGCAAATGAGGCGGAACTGCGATCGATCCGTATGCTGAACACTCGTCCGGCAATGGGGGCAGACCACTTCGTTCGACTGATTCATGATCGCAGTTCCTGCTTGCTCTGAAGTGCTGACTGATGATTCATGCCACTGTGTTCACTGACATGATATAATTCAACCTTGCCGGATGATAGATTTTGCCCAACCAGCATGAATCAACGCCAGACAGGTTTTACCGATGCCAGAATCCGCACCTGATCACCAAAGCCGACTGCGAATGAATCAGATTACCAAGCGATTTGGTGGAGTTCATGCGCTGGAAGGTGTTGATTTTGCAGCCAAATCGGGTCAGGTGCATGCTTTGTGTGGAGAAAACGGGGCGGGCAAAAGCACGCTCATGAAGATTCTCTCCGGGGTCATCACCGATTTTGAAGGCACGATTGAGCTGAGTGGTTCGCCCGTAAGGTTTAACGCCACCATTGATGCGGAAAGGGCAGGCATTCGCATCATTCATCAGGAGCTCAACCTGGTGCCTGATCTTTCCGTAGCTGCCAATATTTTTCTGGGCGAGGAGATGACAGGCCGATTTGGGTTTATTGACAATCGGGCAATGAACTTGAGAGCGGCTGAAGTGCTGGCAAGGCTTGGGGCAACGATCGACCCCCGCCAACGTGTGCGAGAGCTGCGCATCGGCGACCAGCAGATGGTAGAAATCGCCAAGGCGATTGCATTTCAGGCTGATATTGTGATCATGGATGAACCAACCTCCGCCCTTTCAGACGCTGAGGTTTCCAGGCTTTTTCGTGTCATCAGCGATCTCAAATCACAGAATCACACGATTATTTATATTTCACACAAGATGAACGAAGTCTTCCGGCTGGCTGATCAGGTGACTGTTCTGCGTGACGGGCGACTTGTAACCTCCGCGCCAGCCAATGAGGCTTCGCCGGCAAAAGTCGTTTCGTGGATGGTCGGTCGCGAGCTGGCAGGCGATAAACCCCGGGAAAAGCCGGTGATCGCCGCCGACGAACATCCACTGCTTGAAATTTCAGGCCTGAATGTGCCGCGAGCCTCAGGCAGTGGCCGCCCCTCGCTGCAAAATATTTCCCTGAAAGTGGAAAAGGGCGAAATTGTGGGCGTGGCCGGGCTTTTAGGGGCTGGCCGAACCGAGCTTTTGGAAACGATATTCGGGGCAGATGCATCGGCCTCATGGTCGGGTGAAATTCTGATTGATGGCAGAGCTGTCCGTTTCAAAAGCCCTGATCAGGCCATTGACGCAGGCATTGCGATGGTCACGGAGGATCGTAAAAACCTCGGACTTTTTACCGAGATGAATGTGGGCGAGAATATCACAATCAGCGAGCTGGCAAATCCGCCGCTTTCGTCGTTTGGATGGATCAACCGAGGGCAGGAGGGGAAGGCAGCGAATCTTGAAATTGATCGGCTGCACATCAAAACCCAGACGCGCAAGGCGATGATCATGAGCCTCTCGGGAGGCAACCAGCAGAAGGCGATTCTGGGCCGATGGCTGCTGACCAACCCCAGATTATTACTGCTTGATGAACCGACCCGGGGGATAGATGTCGGTGCCAAAGCGGAAATTCATGCACTGCTGCGACGCCTGGCCGATGAAGGGCTGGCCGTGCTCGTCACTTCCAGCGAACTTCCCGAGCTTTTTGCCGTGGCAGATCGGATTGTGGTTATGTGTGAGGGTCGAATAACTGACGAAATGCAACGCAAGGATGCCACGGAAGAGAGAATTATGGCGGCGGCAACCGCCTTTGAGGCCAAGGGCATCGCTGTATAGTTTTTCGGTACCGGAATACTGACAAGCAAGGGAGCATGGCTTGAACGAGCGGGAAATTCAGGAGATTGCCGAAAAACTGCGATCTGCACGAAGCGTGGCCGTGCTGACAGGTGCCGGAATTTCAGCCGAGTCGGGAATTCCGACTTTTCGCGATGCCCTGACGGGCATGTGGTCTCAATTTAATGCGGAAGAACTGGCGACACCGGAAGGATTCAAGAAAAATCCGGAGCTTGTCTGGAAATGGTATTTTGATCGGTGGACCAGAAACGCGCAATGCAAGCCAAACCCAGGCCATCTTGCACTTGCCGAAATTGAAGCAAAAGTCAGGGATTTCACACTTCTGACTCAGAATGTCGATGGCCTGCACCAAACCGCCGGCTCGAAAAATGTAGTCGAATTACATGGCAGCCTGAGAGAATTTAAATGTTTTGACCGGAAACATCCCATCGATATGGAATTAGTCAAGAACAGCCCTGAAAGGCCGCCAAAGTGCCCGATTTGTGCAAGCCCGGCAAGGCCCGGTGTTGTCTGGTTTGGTGAACTTCTGCCGCGCGATGCGGTTGAGAAAGCATCAGAAGCGATTGATAAAGCGAATCTGTTTTTTGTGGTCGGAACTTCTGGGCTGGTTCAGCCTGCGGCATCATTC
>JBILGL010000385.1:0-4748 GCA_044351075.1 Isosphaeraceae bacterium
GACATGTGTCGGCTGTGGTGAATGTGTGCAGGCCTGCCCGACCGGGGCCCTCTTGCCCGCTTCTCTGGTTGACTCATCGGGCCTTAAGATCATCGAGCCGGAAGATTCTGTTGATAGTCTCTGCCCCTACTGTGGCGTAGGCTGCCAGACGACCTACCATGTGCATGAAAATAAAATTGTGGCGGTTGATGGCCGAAATGGCCCGGCCAATCACAATCGTCTCTGTGTCAAAGGTCGTTTCGGTTACGACTATATCAGCCATCCGCACCGGCTGACTCAGCCACTGATCCGCCGTGATGATGCTCCGAAATCATGGGATTCTCAGGTTGATCCAGCCAACCCATGGACTCACTTCCGCCCAGCCACCTGGGCTGAGGCTCTTGAACATGCGGCGGCAGGCCTGCGAGCCATTCGTGATGTATATGGGCCATCGTCTCTGGCTGGTTTTGGCTCGGCCAAGGGCTCCAATGAAGAGGCTTATCTGTTTCAGAAGCTGGTGCGCACAGGATTTGGCACGAATAATGTAGATCACTGTACGCGGCTATGCCATGCGTCGAGTGTCGCCGCTCTGATGGAATGTATCGGCTCAGGTGCAGTCACTGCACCATTTTCGGCAGCGGCCGAAGCGGAAGTCATTTTCATAATAGGGGCGAATCCGGCAGTGAATCATCCGGTTGCGGCCACATTCATCAAGAATGCAGTCAAGCAGGGCGCCCGGCTTTATATCGCTGACCCACGACGCCAGAGCCTCAGCCGGCTGGCGACGGAGCATCTGCAATTCAGGCCGGGTACGGATGTCGCGCTTCTGTCGGCGATGATCCACACGATCATTGAAGAAAATCTTTTTGATCCGTCGTATGTCGAACATCAGACCAGAGGCTTTGCCGAGCTCAAGGCGGAGATGGCCGATAATTCGCCGGAGGCAATGGCACCGCTCTGTGGGATTGATGCAGAGGTAATTCGCCGGTTTGCCCGCGATTATGCCACGAGCCGGGCATCGATCATTTTCTGGGGCATGGGTGTATCGCAGCATGTGCATGGCACTGATAATTCGAGGTGCCTGATTGCTCTGGCATTGCTCACAGGCCAGGTAGGGCGGCCGGGATCGGGGCTGCATCCGCTGCGGGGTCAGAATAATGTTCAGGGGGCTTCGGATGCCGGGCTGATTCCGATGGTTTTCCCGGATTACAAGTCGGTTGCCGATCCTGTCGCACGCGCGTTTTATGAAAAGCTGTGGGGCAAGAGTGATCTCGACGCGAAACCGGGACTGACGGTTGTCGAAATCATGCGAGCGATTCATGCCGGGCAGGTCAGAGGAATGTATATCATGGGCGAAAATCCGGCGATGTCGGATCCTGATCTGCATCATGCGCGGCAGGCATTGAGCATGCTTGATCATCTGGTGGTGCAGGAGATATTCCTGACCGAGACAGCCTGGCATGCGGATGTGGTTTTACCGGCATCGGCGTTTCCTGAAAAATCTGGTACTTTTACAAATACGGACAGGCGCGTGCAGCTTGCCCGACCAGCGGTGATGCCGCCGGGCGATGCGCGGCAGGACCTCTGGATTATTGAGCAGCTTGCCAACCGTATCGGGCTTGATTGGCATTACGATGGACCGGGCGACGTTTTCAACGAGATGAGGCAGGGGCTGAAGGGGTTCAGGGGTATTACATGGAATCGGCTGGAGCGTGATGGGGCAGTGACTTATCCGTGTGATGCCGAGGATGAGGCAGGGCACGAGATTATCTTTGGCGACCGCTTCCCGACGGCTGATGGCCGCGGCCGGCTTGTGCCGGCGAAGATTGTGCCGCCTGATGAAGTGCCCAATGACGAATATCCGATGGTGCTTTCCACAGGCCGGGTGCTTGAGCACTGGCACACGGGGGCGATGACGCGACGGGCTGGCGTGCTTGATGACATTGAGCCGGAGCCAACAGTTTTTGTGAATCCGAAAGAGCTTGGGCGATGGGGCAAAAGACCGGGCGAATTTGTGACCGTTGAGACGCGCCGGGGCGAGATCAGGCTGAAAACAAGGGCCGATCGCGACGTACCGCCGGGCATGATTTTCATTCCGTTCTGCTTTGCGGAAGCTGCGGCGAACCTGCTTACCAACCCTGCGCTTGACCCTTTCGGCAAGATCCCTGAATTTAAATTTTGTGCAGCAAGGGTTGTAGTTTAACAAATACTCAGATTCAATTTATTTACTCAGGCAGTTCTTGGCTAAGATCTTTGAAATAAAAAACGACAGGGAATCTAATTCCCTGCCGTTGATTGTGATAATTGAAAAGTGGAACTGGCTTACCGAGGCAGCAGGCTTGAGCTGACTGGCACTGCTGAACGACCCGTTCTGGTATTACCAGCTCCGCCATAGAGCTGATTAATCGGGAAGTTCAGGTATCTTACAGAGTTAGCAGCGAAGCTGTAAGACTGCACGCCGTTGACCACCGTGAAGAATGGTGCAGCGATCCGTTCGAGGAAGATCGTACCGCGAACAATTGGGTCGCGATAGACCATCAGGCGATCGCCAGGCATAAGCTGGTAGTTTGTAGTAGGGTCGCCAGCATTAATAATGGCCGAGAGATTCACCGGGAGAACCTGTTCGCAGCAGGCACCTGGCGGGGCAGGCCGCACGAGGCGAACATTTTGTGGAGCCGCTGTTGGCATTAGTCCACCGGCGAATTGAACGGCATCAAGCACGGTTTCATTGCCGGTAATCGGCAATCGGCCTGGGGCCCCGACATCGCCCTGAACGTAATAATATTTCGAGTTGTAGGCAGCCACATCGACAATCACCCGATTTGATTCAGCCGGCGGGACAGCGATAAATTCGCCAGTCTCCTCATCTTCCTTGATCAAGCCCAATGGCTCGTCCATCAAGTATTTGCGAAGATGAGCGATGATTTTCTCTTTGGCTTCGTTGATCGTCAGACCGGCGACATAAACATCGCCATAGAAGCCAAGTGAGATGGTGCCGTCCGGGCGTACGAGTCGTTCGCCGAAGATCGGTCGGCCGGGCAACGCTTCCAGCACTTCTACCAGCAGAATATCTGGCGGCTCGATCACGTAGGGCGGCAAGGTGGTTTTGTTAAGCTCACGCGGGATGTTTGAATCCGCGATGCTCTCCTCAGGTGTGCGCACCGTCTGGCAGCCGCAGAGCCAAAGGGCGCAGATGCTCGCACTCAGAACCAATATTGAGCGCATTGCCCTCTCTGGATTCATCCCTCTCTCCTTCCTTGTCGCCTTCGAACCGGCCTAATGGCAACTTCCTTGTTTTTTTCTGTGGCCCCGGTGATACCCGCGGCAGCTACTTGTTACATTATTCTTCGACCGATCACGCCCCAATCGTTAAACTGCATTGCTTTTGATCTTGATTTTTTTTTGAGATTTTTCGCCAAAACCCCTGCTACAGCCCCTATCACAAGCATAACAGCCATCACCCGCCTTTCATGCACCAGGCGTAAAACCCTTGCAAAAGAACTAATACAAATTATGTGATTTATTCATTTTACCCAAATGCTGTAGAGTTCTCGGTTTTGTTATTCCGAAATGTGAAATGAACCGATGGGCTATAAGCACTGGGGGGCTCATTGGGCAGCGGGGCACCTGTTCAACAAAGGATGTGCCCAAACGAACAAGGAGGTGATTCATGGCAAGGCTGCGATTTATTGTTGGGGTGATTGGCCTGACGCTATTGGCGTCGGAATCGGCCGATGCCCAGCTTTTCCCAAATATGTGGATTCGGCGTCAGCGGCCCGATTGCGACAACGAATCGCCGATGATCAAGATGAATCGTGATTTTTATTACGGTTATCATCCGACCGAGTGGAAGCGATTCCCGGAAGGCTGGGGCATTTCCAGCCCTGAAGTAATCAATAAAGAAGAGTTGATGGCGCAGATCAAGAAAGAGATCAAGCGTCTGGATGAAGAATTTGGCCCGCCATCGCGTGATAATCGCGGTGGAGATGAAGATATTCCTCAGCGGGGTGGTGATCGCAACGCTGAGCCGGGCAATGCCATCCCTCGTCCTGTGCCGTTGCCGAATCAGGAATCGAGCCCCTTCAATCTTGATGCCAAACCAGCCACACCGGCCATTCCGCCATCTCGCCCGTCAACACCGGCCGCTGGTGGAGCCGCTCAGCCCGGCACCACACCGCCGGCGACTCCTTCTCTGCCCAAGCCAGGCGATTCTCCCTTTGACCTGCCACCTGATCGACCCGGCACCAAACCAGCTGAAGAAGTGCCGCCACGGCCTCGGGCTGCTGCGCCCCGCACGGGATCAGCAGATCTGCTTGATTCATCAGAAGTTGCAGCCGTTGAAGCACCTGGTGAAGTGATGCGGGCACCGCAGCGGAACGTCGTTCGCGACACACTCAGCAGCCTGAACCCGCTTGGCTGGATCCGTCGCTGATTCGGCCAGGAGAGACAAGCTAAATCTTGGAAAAAAATTAGCCCGAGGTCGGAATACGATCTCGGGCTAGCTATTTAAGTTATTTCATCCCTTAAGTTTTTTACGATTATTAATGGCCGTGAAAGCCGCACGGGCAGCATCTCGCACAGAAGGCACAGTGTCGGGCCTGAGCTTGCGCATAGCGGCCAGAGTCTCATCACCACCGATCTCAGCCAGTATTTCGCAGGCAAACTGGCGTCTGCCCGGGTCGCCACTGCCAAGCATTTGAATCACCTCGCCCTCAGCCTTTGGTCCGATGGCGATGATTGCCGTTTTGACCTGATTTCTGACGCTGTCG
>JBILGL010000386.1:0-4730 GCA_044351075.1 Isosphaeraceae bacterium
CCTTCAGTGTGCCACCTTCGCCCGCCAGAATGGCGAAGACCCGGCCGTGGTGGCCGCCTGCCTGCTGCACGATTACGGCCATCTGGTACACGACCTCGGCGAAGATATTGCCGACAAAGGCGTTGACGCCCATCATGAATCACTGGGCGCCAATCGGCTGAAAAACCTCTTTGAGCCAATTGTGGTTGAGCCGGTGCGGCTGCATGTGGCCGCCAAGCGTTATCTCTGCTGGAAAGTGCCCGGCTATTACGAAGAGCTTTCAGAAGCCTCGCAGAAAAGCCTGCACCTGCAGGGCGGCGCGATGACAGATGCCGAAGGTGCCGAATTTGAGAAGCACCCGTTTTATGAAAATGCCGTGCGTGTGCGAAAATATGACGACATGGGCAAGCTGGCCGACATGCAGACGCCCGACTTTGAATCGTTCAGGGCCGACCTCCTGCCCTTCGTGAAAGCCGCACCAAATTGACATCAAGCCCGCCGGAAACCAGAAAAACCCAGCCTGAAACGTTTGTCACAGACCGCATGCTGCCCGCATGGTCGGTGATCGCCGCATTCGGCACATATTTCTGCATGTATTTCTACCGCAAGCCTTACACGGCGGCGGCATTTGATATGCAGATGGGCGGTGTCGGCCTGAAAACCATTTTTGTGACGGCACAGGTGCTTGGCTATATGGTCGCCAAGTTTCTCGGAATTAAAATCATTTCCGAAATGCAGCCGGAAAATCGACCGCGAAATATCATGGGCATGATCATCTGCTCAGAGCTTGCGCTGGCCCTGCTGGCCGTGCTGCCCTCGCCTGTTCATGTAGTCGCCCTGTTTTTCAATGGTCTGTCGCTTGGCATGGTCTTTGGGCTGGTGCTGGGCTATCTGGAAGGCCGCCGCAATACTGAAGCACTGGCGGCCGGGCTTTGTGCGTCGTTTATTCTGGCCGATGGTCTGACAAAGACCGCAGGCAGCATTGTATTAAGACAGGGCGTCTCCGAATTTTCCATGCCAGCCGTCACGGGGCTGATTTTTCTGCTGCCCGCAGCCTTTTTCGTCTGGATGCTCTCAAAAATCCCGGCGCCTGATCATCACGACAAAAAGGCACGCAATGAACGCGGCCGGATGAGCCGGGCCGATCGCCAGTTATTCTTCAAAAAATACGCCGCCGGCCTGATTCCGCTGATGCTCTGCTATCTCTTTGTCACCATCATGCGCAGCATCAGGGCCGATTTTGCCCCTGAGCTCTGGAAAGACCTGATCGGCAGCAATGCGCCGCCATCGTTTTTTACCGAATCAGAATTTTATGTGACACTAGTCGTCATGCTTGCCAGCGGTCTTTCCATTTACATTCAGAATAATCGCATTGCATTTCTGGTCTCGCTGGGCATTTCAATTGTCGGCTCGCTGCTGATCGTGCTTTCTGTCTTTGCCTGGGTGCATGAACTTTTAAGCGATTTTGGCCTGATGGTCGCAATTGGCCTGGGGCTGTATCTTCCCTATGTGGCGGTGCATACAACTGTGTTTGAGCGATTTCTGGCCCTGACACGCGACAAAGGCAATGTCGGCTTCCTGATGTATCTGGCTGATTCGTTCGGCTATCTCGGCTATGTGGCCGTCATGATCTGGAAAAATTACTTTGGTGTATCAGGCAAAATGGCCGATTTTTATCTGCATCTCTGCATTTATCTCGGCCTGGCTTCGGTTGCCCTGCTGGTCATGACAATCGTCGCATTTCGAAATATCCGGCCGGTCACTCCCGAGGCGTCATCCGCCTGAGGCCTGTGAAACGGATCTTCCATTTTGCTCAGCATAATGCAATCGCATTAGCCGGCCTGGCTTTTGGATAATTTATTGGGATTTTTCGCGATGATCCATTAAGATAAAGCTGATGCAACTTGCCGTAAAAGCTGAATCGGCGCCCTGAACTTCAAAAAAAACACCATGAATGCCCCCATCCATGCCTTCTGGGTCATGATCGGCGCCCTGGCCGTGCTGGCCATCGCCTTTCGATTCTACAGCCGATTTCTGGCTTTTCGCGTTGCCGGGCTCGACGCCACACGCACAACCCCAGCCCATGAATTTTACGACGGTCAGAATTATCATCCGACCAACAAATGGGTGCTTTTCGGCCACCACTTCGCCGCCATTTCCGGCGCAGGGCCGCTGATCGGCCCCGTGCTGGCCATTCAGTTCGGCTATCTGCCGGGCCTCGTCTGGCTTCTAATCGGCGTCTGTCTGGCCGGTGCGGTGCAGGACATGATGGTCCTCTTCGTCTCAACCCGCAGCAAGGGCCGAAGCCTGGCCGGCATCGCCCGCGACCAGCTTGGCCCCACAGCCAGCCTTTTCACGGCCCTGGCCATTCTTTACATCATTGTGATCGCCCTTGCGGGCCTGGGTATCGTCGTGGTGAAGGCACTTGGCGGCGAAGAAGTGAAGATGAAGGCGGGCACCAGCATTATTCTGCCGGCCGATGCGGGCATCAATAAAACGATTCAGCCGGGCGTGGCCAAAATCTACGAAATTCCGCCCGGCAGCCGCTATGAATACGCCAAGGGCGAAGAGATGATCTTCAACGAAGGCTATCAGCTGGCCGTTCCGCCTGATCAGTCGCTCGACTCCGCCCCAACCGGCGGCCCCGGCCTTGTTCTGCCCGAAGGTGCACGCCGCCTGGTGCCCGGCTCAAGCTGGGGCACATTTACCATCGCCTGCACGGTGCCCATCGCGCTGCTTGTTGGGCTTTACATGTATCGGATCCGCAAGGGCAAAGTGGTGGAAGCGTCGATTGTCGGTGCGCTGGCCGTGCTGGCCGTCACCGTGGCCGGTGCCTGGGTGCCCGGCAGCTCGATTGAGCGATTCTTCAGCCTCAGCCGCGGCCAAACCATCGCTGCCATTGCCGCCTATGGCTTTATTGCCAGCGTGCTGCCGGTCTGGATGCTTCTCTGCCCGCGTGATTACCTATCCAGCTTCCTCAAGATTGGCACCATCGCCCTGCTGATCTTTGGCGTGCTGCTGGCCAACCCGACGCTCGAATCGCCCGCCATCAACAGCCAGTTTGCACAGGGCGGCGGCCCTTATTTTGACGGCCCCATCTTCCCCTACGTCTTTATCTGCATCATGTGCGGGGCCATTTCCGGCTTCCATGCGCTGGTCAGTTCAGGCACCACGCCGAAGATGGTCAGCAACGAGGCAGATATCCGCCTGATCGGCTATGGCTCGATGCTGATGGAAGGGCTGGTCGGTATCGTGGCCCTGATCGCCGCCGCCAGCCTGCCTGTGTCGATGTATTACGACATCAATATCGACCTTGCCCGCCGCCCCCAGTTCACCAAAGCTCTGGCTGCGCTTGGGGTTGACCCGCATGGTGGCCACGGCAGCGAGCTGGTGACGATGGAAAAGGAAGTGCATGAATCGCTGCATGGCCGCACGGGCGGGGCCGTGACGCTGGCTGTGGGCATGGCCCGCATCTTTACCAATGCACTGCCCGGCATGGACTGGCTGCTGAAATACTGGTATCACTTCGCCATTATGTTTGAAGCCCTGTTTATCCTGACCACCATCGATACCGGCACGCGCATTGGCCGGTTTATCCTCCAGGAGCTGCTGGGGCGGATCTACAAGCCGCTGGGCGACCTTGACTGGCTGCCGGCCTCGGTGCTCTCAACCGGGCTGATCGTAGTCGCCTGGGCCGGCTTCATTTACACTGGTTCGGTGGAAACGATCTGGCCGATGTTCGGCATGGCCAACCAGCTTCTGGCGGTGGTGGGGCTTTGCCTTGTCACCACCTGGCTGATCAACAACGGCCGGGCCCGCTTTGCCCCTGTCACGCTGCTGCCGATGCTCTTCGTGCTGACAACAACCAGCTCTGCCGGCTATTACGAGATCACCCGCAAATTCATGGGCATGGTCAGGCAGGGCCAGACTTTCCGCGGCTATTTGAACATCGGCCTGACTGTTTTTGTGATCACCTGCGTTTTTGTGATTCTGGTGATTGCCATTCAGCGATGGGTGGCGGTGCTTTCGGGGCGAGCCGGTCAAAAATCAAATTGAATAGTTGCATCAGGTCCGAGAATTGAAATGCCTTTCCCAAAAGCGGCTGATGCAGTTATTAATGAAGAGAAAATCAAGGGTTATCTGCTGGACAAGTCGCATCCGGTCGGCGGCTCAAAAGCAAAATTGTTTGAATCGATCGGCTATTCGCTGAAGAACTGGCAAGACTTCGCAGACGATCTTCTTACGCTGGCACGGGAAAGCGAAAACTATCTGGCCAAGCCTTCCCCTTTCGGCATAAAATATGAAGTACGCGGAAAAATCGGCAAGCCTGGCTATCGACTTGCCAACATCGTAAGCGTATGGATTGTGGAGAATGAGAAGCCACCACGACTCATCACAGCATTTCCGGAGTAATCGCAATGCCAGCTGAACATTCACTCGTCGTGCTCAGAGACGATATTCCTGAAGAGAACCTTCATGCAGGTGATGTTGGAACAATTGTGCATTGTTACGAAGGCAATTCAGCTTTTGAGGTTGAATTTGTTGATGGAGATGGTGCCACTCTTGCCCTCCTGACACTCCCGCCAGAGCTTCTCCGACCAGTTGCCCGCGGCGAAGTGCTTCACACAAGAATCGTCTCTGCCTGAGTTTGTAGGGCTCATTTTATCGTGACAAATCAAATAAGAATGGCACGTTAAACCGCACCGAACAACTGTATTAACGAGCCGGAAACGCCTGTGACGGCCATTGTT
>JBILGL010000388.1:0-4718 GCA_044351075.1 Isosphaeraceae bacterium
GAATGCGGGAGATCGCCCGGTGAGTGGCCCAGGAAAAGTCGAGCGGGGCATAGAAGGTGAGGAGCTCAGGATAGAGCTGGCGGGCCTGACTCAGGCCGGTGTCGGTGGTGGACGAAATGACGATGTCCCAGTCCGGCCGACGCTTCTCGATTTCGGCGATCAGTGGCTTAAGGAGGCGAACTTCGCCAACAGACACGGCATGAAACCAGATGCAGGGGCCACGGCCGACGCGCTCAGGGCAACGACCGAGGAATTTTTCTGCCCAGCCTTCGCGATATTTACCGGTGCGCAGGGAGCGGTAAAGAATCAGTGGTGCAAGCACGGCCAGCAGCGTCAGGTAGATCAGGTTGAGCAGACGTGACATCCTGTTTCTTTCTCTCCGACTCGATCCTTCAAGTCATTCATGATACAGCTATAAGAATGCAGCTTTTGTGCCAGTCGTCTCCCAAAAAAAAGAGCGAATGACGTAACATTCGCTCTTGCATGGAGTTCTGATTACAAATAAATCCTCGGATCAGGTTTATGCCTGATTTTCCATTTGCCGCATGCAGCAGGCTTTGTATTTTTTACCAGATCCGCAGGGGCATGGGTCATTGCGGCTGACCTTTTGACCGGTGCGTCTGACAGTCTCTTTTTTCTTATCGGCGGGTTCGCTCGAATTGGTTGACATATTTTCGCCCGTATCTTCTTCGTAAGCGGAAGGTGCGGCGGCGTGGATCGTCTGGGCCCGGGCCAGAGCGCGGGTGGTGGCGAGCGAGCCGATGAAATTCGGGTCGAAATTTTCGAGGCGGAAGATCAGGTCGGTGACTTTATCGGCCACAGCGTCCCACATCTCCTGGAAGATGCGCAGGCCTTCTCGCTTGTATTCGACCTTCGGGTCCACCTGGGCATAGCCACGCAGGCCAACAGAGCTGCGTAGATGATCCATGGTGCGGAGGTGTTCCATCCATGAATTATCAACGATATGCAAGAGGACAACTTTCTCAAGCTCGCGCATTTCGGGGCGATATTCTTCATCGATCTTGTTCTGGATCACATCGACCAGCTCGGCCGAGCCGAGTGAAGCGGCCAGGCCCGGGTCGAGCTCAAGCTCAAGCAGCTCGCGTGCTTTTCGGCAAAGTTCGCCAATGACCTGTGGCTGGGGCACTTCACGCATCTTCTTGCCGCGACCGACTTTCACAAATGCTTTTTCAGCCAGCCCCAATAATTCGTTGGCAATCTTGCCGCCTTCGTAATTGTCAGTAGCAAGCTGGAAGAAGCGAGCGATGATTTCCGGTCGGCTGGAGACATCGATTGAGGCAGGGTCAACCGTCACGCCATAACGATCGGCGAACCAGTCCGTGAAGCCTTCGCGATCAAAATTCGCAGGGCTGCCGGGATTTGGCAAAGGGAAATAGCGGGCGGCGTAAACCTGCACGGGGAAGTGGGCATCCCAGTTGTTGTAAAGTTCACGCATGGCTGTTTTTGCAGAAGTTATTACTTCTGCCTGAGACTTGCCTTCCCAAATGGCGATATCTGATTCAATGCCAAACTTATGATGCAGCCAGCCGGTGAAACTTTTCAGACCCCAGTTGGGGGTGAGAAACTCGCGGCCGGCGGCAAGATCGATTTCGTCGATCGCCGGGCGAATTTTTTCGAGCAGGGCTTCGCGAATCTGACCACGCACTTCATGCTGGTTGCCTTCGCGAGGAACCATTCGTGTCAGGTCTCGCTCTTTAACTTCCACGCCGTAACGCACTTTGACCCAATTGCCAAGGGCCAGAATGTTCCAGTCTGAAAATTCGCCATCGGCCGGCAAGTGCTCTTCAATGGCTTCGTCGAGCTGTGGCTCTGCCTGCTGAGTGGCTCGCATCTTGGCCAGCTCGACAGCCTCTTCAAAGCGAATATTGCGGAATTCTTTCACCGAGAATTCCGCACCCAAACGGGGCCCCGCCCATTCGGTGAAGCTGGAAACGCCGTAATCGTTGTCAAGAAAGAGCTTGACGGCCGATTCCAGCTGACGGTCGATCATCTCGAGAATGGCCAGCTTGGGGGCGGCATTCTCAAGCAAACCCTGACGGAAGCCATAGACGCGCTTGCGCTGCTCGTCCATGACTTCGTCGTATTCCAGCAGGTTTTTGCGGATGTCGAAGTTCCGCTCTTCCATCTTCTTCTGGTTGCCTTCAATCCGGCGCGAGACCATGGTGCTCTCAATCGCGTCGTTTTCCTGCATGCCAATCAGCTTGCTGGAAAGGACATTCTTGAGCCATTCGCCACCGAATTTCCGCATCAGGTCGTCATCCAGCGAAAGGAAGAAACGACTTGAGCCGGGGTCGCCCTGCCGACCCGACCGTCCACGAAGCTGGTTATCAATACGCCGGCTTTCGTGCCGCTCTGTGCCGATGATGTGCAGCCCGCCCAGGTCAGCCACCTGGCGGCCTTCCTCTTTCATCGTCGGCTCATATTTCAGAACCGTGGCCCGCCAGACTTCCGGGGGCACTTCCAGACGCGTCGGGTAAAGCGGCCGACCATCTTCATTCTTGAGGAATTTCAGATCGGCCCACGCCATGAATTCCGGATTTCCGCCCAGAATAATATCCGTGCCGCGGCCTGCCATGTTGGTGGCGATCGTTACGGCCGCTTTCCGCCCGGCCTGAGCCACAATTTCGGCCTCTCGCTCATGATATTTGGCGTTAAGCACCTGGTGCGTAATGCCATGCCGCTTAAGCACTTCGCTGAGCATTTCCGACTTCTCGATGGACGTGGTGCCCACCAGAATTGGCCGTTGTTTTTCGTGAATCTCACGAATTTCAGTCACGATGTTGTTGAATTTATCCCGCTCGCTGCAATAAATCACGTCGGGGGAGTTGATCCGTTTCAGTCCCCGATTGGTCGGGATGGCGATGACGTCGAGGTCATAAACCTTCATAAACTCATTGGCTTCTGTCATGGCCGTGCCGGTCATGCCCGATAGCTTGCGATAGAGCTTGAAGAAGTTTTGCAGCGTAATTGTTGCCAGGGTCTGGTTTTCCGCCTTGACCTGCACCCGCTCCTTGGCTTCGACAGCCTGATGCAGGCCATCCGACCATTGCCGACCCTGCATGAGACGACCGGTGAATTCATCGACGATAATAATCTCGCCCTTCATCACCACATATTCGCGGTCTCGCTTGTAAAGATAGTGCGCCTTAAGGGCATTGTCGATCAAATGCGGCCAATCCATATTTCCAAGCGTGTAAAAACTCTCCACGCCGGCCAGTTTTTCAGCCTCTCGCACACCGACATCATTCAGGTGGCAGGTGCGCTCTTTTTCCTTGATTTCAAAGTGCTCGCCGACTTTCAGCTGGCGAGCGACCTTGTCGGCTTCCATGTAACGCGTGATGTCGTCGTCGGCCGGGCCCGAAATAATCAGCGGCGTGCGGGCCTCGTCGATCAGGATCGAGTCCACTTCGTCGATAATGGCATAATTCAGAAAGCCCTGCGATTGTTGGTCGCGCGTGGGCTTCATGTTATCACGCAGATAATCGAAGCCGAATTCGTTGTTTGTGCCGTAAGTGATAGAGCGATTGTAAACATCACGCCTTTCGGCTGATTCCATGTCCGACTGAATCGCGCCAACTGTCAGCCCCAGCGACATATACAGAGGGCTCATCCATTCGGCATCGCGGCGGGCGAGGTAGTCGTTAACGGTCACCACATGCACGCCCTTGCCTTCAAGCGCGTTCAGGTAGGCGGGCAGCGTGGCCACCAGCGTTTTGCCTTCACCCGTGACCATTTCGGCGATGTTGCCACCGTGCAGCACCATGCCACCGATGAGCTGAACGTCGTAATGACGCATATTGAGGAAACGGCGGCCAGCTTCCCGACAGACGGCAAACGCCTCGGGCAGAATATCGTCAAGTGTCTGACCACCCGCCAGACGGCGACGAAACTCGGCTGACTTCTCTTTTAGCTCGACGTCAGAGAGTGCCTGAATCTTCGGCTCGAATTCGTTCACAATCGCGGCCGTGGCCCGATGCTTGCGAATCGTTCGCTCGTTGGAGTTCCCCACAAGACGCACAAGGCCATTGGAAAGTATTTCGGTGAAGGCACTTGCCGCGTCGGTCGTTTTGTCCCACAGGGCCGTCAGAAAATCCATGGTCAGCTCTGAACTCCAACAGTACGAATCTGTTTATCAAGCCTGATCTTGACGCAAAATCGCCTGATCGTCAAGGTGAGCGCATTTTCCGTGATCGTTAAATTGCGTAAAAGGACTATTTTGCCAGCCCATCGAGCCAGTCTTCATCCACCACCGGCACACCCAGCGACTCTGCTTTTTCCAGCTTTGAGCCCGCCTCAGCACCGGCCAATACAAAATCTGTCTTTTTTGAGACCGAGCCCGATGTCTTACCCCCCAGCCGTTTGATCAGCTCCTCTGCCTCGTGCCGCGCCCGGCGGGGCAAGGTGCCCGTGAGCACCACGGTTTTACCCGCCAGTGGCAGGCCGGTCGTCTCACGCTTCGCCACAGGGGCAGGGTTCACGCCTGCCAAAGCCAGCTCCGCCAGCAGTGTCTGCGTGCTCTCCCGCTTGAAAAATTCGTGGATCGAGGCCGCCACCACCGCGCCCACTTCGCTGGTTGATTCCAAAACGGCAAGATCGGACGACTGCACAGCCTCAAGCGTGCCGAATCGCTCAGCCAGCACTTCACTGAGCCGCTCGCCGACATGACGAATGTTCAAGGCCGTCAGAAACCGGTTGAG
>JBILGL010000389.1:0-4715 GCA_044351075.1 Isosphaeraceae bacterium
GGCATCGCGGCCCGATCGACCAATCACCTGCCCCTTTTTCGTACCACCACCGTAGATAAATAGCGGAGCCAGCCCGCCCCAGTGGTCGCGGCCACCTTTGGCATTGATACGTGGCGTGCGGCCCATCTCGCCACAGGCGACCACCATTACTTTGTCAGAGAGGCCCCGAACTTCCAGGTCTTCGACAAGTGCCGAAAGAGCATAATCCAGCGGCCCACCCATATAGCCCATGCCTTCGGTCATTGTGGCATTGTTGACATCGGCATGCATGTCCCACACAAAATTCGTGGTGACTGTCACAAAGCCCGCGCCCCGCTCGCACAATCGTCGGGCTAATAAGAGCAGCTTGCCAAGCGTTTTGGCATTATCCGCATAATTCTTGTGATTATTCCACTTTTTGCTGATCGAATCGGGCCGAACCAGGGGCGCTGTGTCATATCGATCAACCAGTTTCGGCGATTCACGACTGATATCAAATGCCTCTTCCAGGCCACCTGATAGCAGACGAAACGCCTGATCTCGCATCTGATCGACACCCGTCAAATGGTCAAGCGATGTTTTGATCCGGCCGAATTCCTGCGATATCACTCGCCGCGACTCAAGCCTTTCTCTTGGCACATTCACCGTCAGCTGCTTCAGATCTCCGCCTGCCCCCGCCGGGTCAAAAGGCGCAAAGCCGGGATTCAGCGGGCCTGTCGAGGCAAATCGGCCAAAACCCATCTCGCCCGGCTGGGTCTGCGGATCAACCGACTGCGGAAACAGTAGAATATTGGTTGGAATACCGGTTTCGGGGTTGTTCGTACCGGCCACCCGGGCGTAGATCGAGCCGAGATTTGCCCCGAAAGTGTCGCGCCCGACAATTGGTTTAATGTCGTGATTGCCATCGCCGGTGCGGAAAGATCTTACGACCGTAAATTTATCGGCCAGCCCTGCCAGTCGAGGGAACGATCCGCCGAAATCAATCCCCGGAAGCCTGGTTTTAACTGCTCCGGTCGCACTTCTGATCCCCTCCGGCCGATCCATCTTCGGGTCAAACGTCTCGATCTGGCTCGGCCCGCCATGGAGGAAAACGAAAATCACCGAGCGGCCTTTGAGTATTTCGCCGGCCGCTGCTGCCGAGAGATTGCCGCCGGGAAAGAGCCCCATACCTGCCGCAGCCGATGCGCCGACACGTAGAAACGAACGGCGGCTTCCACGATTGTCGTGATCAAAAAATGTGAACATGGGCCGGAGTCCTTTGACAGTGATCAGATAATACCATGCTCTTTTCGGCTTTTTTGCAATTTCAAATCACTTTTTCACCGGCTCATAGCCCGGAACCGGATTGCCGTCAGGCCCGAGTTTACCAACAGCCCAAAGCAGGCCCCTGGCCACAATTTCCTGAAACACGGCATTCTGCATCGTACTGTTGTTATGCCCGAGTGTTGTGGCAAAAACTTTCGCCTTGCCCGCATTGTTCAGCCAGATCACTGGATGATCCTTTTTCGTATCTTCCCCGTAAGCCACCGCCAGCGGCGTGGCCGATGGCCAGAATTTGGCGGCCACATAGAGCTCGTCCTTGGGGTCGCTCCATGTCGCAGGCACGCCACGCATGATCGGGTGCTCTTTACCAACTGTACGAATCGTCAGGTCCCGGTTTTTTTCGTGATAGGTGCTGGTAATCCCGAGCGTTTCCCGCCAGGCTTCCGTTTTGGCCGCCCGGTAGCTGTGCGTTGAGCAGTGCAGCATCACCGCCGGCACCCCATGCACGAGATGTGCATTCGAAATTGCTTCGACAAATGCCACATCGTTCACCTGTCCGAAGCATTCGTTGTGAATTATCACATCGTAGTTCTTCCAGAAATCGGGCTTCGAATAAATGCTTACTTTGTGTTCTCGTGTGGTGCCGCCTTCATGCACCACATCAAACACCACATTCGCCCGGGCTGAAATGAAATCAGCCACGATTTTCTTCTGGTTTTCATAGTCGTGGCAGCATCCACCACAAACCATCAGCGCTTTGATTGGCTTTGCCTCCTGCGCAGGCATGGCGGCCGAATAGAAAAGTGCCATGATGCCAAGAATCAGCCCTGTCAATTTCATTTTCCTTACTCCGAAATGCTATCAGTCGTTCAAATGTCGCTTGTCAACTGTTTATTTTGAAGATGCCTTGACCTGCCAGGCTTCGTCGAAGAAGTCGGCGGCCACGATTTTGCCGGGCCAAAGCGCATTGGGCGGCGTGTCCAGATCCACAATCGCCCAGTCCGGCAGCTTCGGCACCTGTCGGGCATTATTCAGGTAGGCATATTCCCGGAACGTAAATGAGCTGTTCAGAACAACATATTTCCCGGGCGATTCAGGATTCGGATAGATCAGAATCGGCGCGTGATTGGCCCCCGAAAATGCCTTCTCGCCGACGCGAATCTGCCCATCAACTGTCTTGATCGGCAGGCGGTCGGCCAGTTTGGCGATCAGTTTGTTCGACGATGCATCGCCCCAGAGAATCAGGTTTTTGGTGGCGATATCCTCGGCTGTGACATCCGTATCATTCTTGATCGGTGCAATGCCCCTGAAGTGCCTGCGCCAGTGTTCCTGAGCACGCTCCATTTCGGCAACGGACCATGCCTGAACCTTGTCGGATGCCGCCTTGCCGGTTGGTCTGACAAAAAGAAAAGCACTCAGAAGGGCGTCGTCCACCGGGCCCTGAAGGCCGGGCCTTTTGGCAAGTCGAGTCACGGGCGGCCCTTCCACCCATTTCTCGCCATCTTTCCGAAAATAGGCCACCCAGCTCCGGTCGCTTTGCAGCGGCGGCCCGGCCAGCGATGTGCCGTCAAGCACCACTTCATGACCTGTGTCAAATGGGCAGTCTCCTGGCTTGAATTCAATCTTCAGGCTTGTCACATTCTGTGTCCGCAGGCTGATCCGGTTATAACCCGCCTCAATCCGCCCCGTTACCGAGGCCTTCTCCCAATGCTCTTTCATGCCCGTGACCGTGAGCCAGGCGGCTGTGGGGTAGCGCAGCGTGTAAGTCACAAAGCTCATTTCCGTTGGCACACGATCCCGACCCTGTTTCACGATTGAATTCATCCGCCGCTCGACTTCCGCCGCCGCAGCAGGTTCGTATTTGTGGCCGGTTTTGGGGCCGATGATGTGCGTGAGCTCTATTCCGACATTCTTCAGAGCCACCGCCATGATGTCGGCCGCCTGTTTCTGGTTGTCGATCTCGCCGGAATAGGCCACGGTGGGAATCATGCGGAAATTTTCGGCCCATAAATTACAGTCGTAAAGCCGGAAGAGCTTTTCTTCCCAGGGTGTTGGCTTCACCGCCTCTTTCTGGAAAACCTTGAGAAAATCAGGCGTTTCGCTGAAGCCTGCGCCGGGATTGGCTGCGGCAAAAGCCGTTGGGTAATGGGCGGCAAACTGCCAGGCCGATGCCCCGCCCATGGAAAAACCGCGGGCCGTGATTCGGTCTTCATCTACCCGATGCGACAGACGAAGCTGGTCAAGTGCTTCCCACGCGTCAATTTCACCGGCGAATTTGGTGGCGTTACAATATCGCCCATACGTATGTAAAACGATCGTGTCTTCCGGGTTAAACTGCCCCTTCTGGTCGTGCCTCTGCTTCAGAAAGGCCAGCTCCGAAAGCACTTCGCCGCGGCCATGAAACCAGAAATCAACACGATACCGGGCTGTGCTGGCCGGATTCAATGAATCAGGCACGACCAGCCCGAAAGGTTGAATGGAACCATCAATTTTGGAGCGATAAGCCCGCACCACCGGCCCTTTGGCCCTAAGCCACATGGCATTACCGGCATGCAGCCCCTCGGCCCTGTCGAGCCCGTGGCGAAGCATCTGCCGTGCCGTTTCAAACTCTTTAACGTCAAAAAATTCCTGATAGATCAGTGCGTCATGCACCGCTTTGTAATAGATCTCGACATCCGGCAAATAATTCCGGACAACTTCGTCTTTCATCTTCGAGAGTTCTTCGATCTCCTGTCTTAGCTCGGCCAGGCCTTTTTCCAGCTCCTGTCGCACTGCCGCCGGCACTTCCACGCCCAGCTTCGGAATCCGCCTGACGTTTGTGGGGATATTGTCGGCCGGTCCGTCAGCCATTGCTGGAATTGTGGCGATTAGTACCAGCAAAAGGCAGGAAAGTTGTGGGAGAGTCTTTCTATAGAGCATTTTCAGCATACTTCCGTTGTAAGAGGCGAAGCGGTAGTCAAAGTTCGCCATCAAGGCCCAACTGATGGAAATAATGGGTGGTTGAATACTGATTTTCCAGTAGTTCATCAATTGTCGGTTCATCAGCCAGTGCCTTGCGAATGACTTTCAGGGTCGCTTCGCGGTGCACTTCAAAAAGGCTTTGATGATCGACTGTTTCCTGCTCAAGCACGGCTGGGTCGAGCCAGACCGAATAAATAATGCCGAGGTCATTCACCTTGTTTTTCGGGATAATGCCTTGCCGCACGGCGTCGAGCACGCCGTTGGCGATCGCTGCCTGCACGGTGCCCATGAGAATATTTGTATATTTGGCTGATTTGACGGTGACTTTGCTGACCATCACCGTGGCCGGCTTGACTTGCATGTCGCTATTGAGAATTGCGAAAACACGCGAGTGCCCCTTCACCTGATCACCAATCAAATTGGCCAGGGCATGGCCCACAGGCCCATCCAGCTCGCCAATCACAACCTCAGGCTCAGCACATAGATAAGAAGGTTCTCGCTCAACCAGGGCT
>JBILGL010000390.1:0-4697 GCA_044351075.1 Isosphaeraceae bacterium
AAGTTTCGATTCGTCATCCGTTAACCATTCCAAACAGGCATCCCCTCGGATGCCTGTTTTTTTACAACAATTCCAGAAATCGGCATATCTCCTCTTCAGGCTTTGCCACTCGCTCCCTCAAGTATTTAACACACTCAAGCATTACCGGCCCGCCGTAAGCCTGTTGATCAAGAAAATGAAACCATTCTTCCCAATTGATCGTGCCATGCCCGGGAGGCAGATGCGTATCACTCCTGCCGTTATTGTCGTGTAAATGAGTGCTGATCAGAAATACCCCGGCCGCAGCCGTTTCTGTGACAGGATCTGCCGTGATATTTGCATGGCCTGTATCAAGCACAAGGCCCAGTTTTTCACTATTAATTGTTTCAACGATCGCGTAAAGATCTTTCATCCGGCTTCCCGGATTCACACCCCTGGGCATATTCTCTACGCCAATTCGTATATTGCTCCCAACCACATGATCTGCCAGCATTGCCAGCGATTCTGTCAAAATCGCGCTTCGCCGTTCAAAATCCACTGGCTCTGAAAGCCCGCCGGGATGAATTACAATCACCTCTGCCCCCAGACTCACTCCAAAATCAATGGCCAGCCGAACATCGTCAAGCGACTCGACCAGCCGCCTCGGCTCAGGGTCAGCGATATCCACCCGCTCCGTCCTGATCGATTGCCCGCCCCATGGGCCATGAAGGCTCCACGCTGAAAGGCCGGCGTCAACTATTCTGCGGCTGACTTCGAGTGCATCCGGCAGATCGGACCACTTCGGAAGTAGCTCGACAAACTCAGCCCCGATCGCCTGAGCGATCGCCAGATCATCACTCAAAATGTCTCGTAGAGGACTGTGAACAACCATCAGGCCCAGCGGCCATCGCCTTTGCCGAACAAACTGACCGTCATTTTTTAACATTGTTTCGCACACCAGTGAATAAGTTCTTCATTATGGACTTGTCAACAGGCAATCTGGCGTGCATGATTGTGCAATTGAATCTCGCTTCCGACAAGTCGGGACATTTGCTCGGAAAATCCTCTAAAGTTGATAGAGGGCATAACGATTCGGGGCGGCTTTGCAATCAGGCCACAATTCCCCGGCAATTTTATCCTGGTCACTGAAAAGCATGCCTCCAGCCCTATTAATCGATCCGAACAAACTCGATTTTTCCACAATCGTTGCTGACCAAGCCACCATTCGTGAGCGAAATCGTCAGCGATTTGAGATGGAACAAATCACTGCAATTATTCATGTCGATCACGAAAATCATCTGGTGATCGGCTACAAAGACGTTCGAGACGATGAATTCTGGGTCCGTGGCCACATGCCTGATTATCCCATCATGCCCGGCGTGCTCCTTTGCGAAGTCGCCGCCCAGATGGCCAGCTACTATAGCCATCATCTGGCTGGCCCCGGCCGATTCATCGGTTTCGGAGGCATGGAAGAAATCAGATTCCGCGGGCCGGTGCGTCCAGGCGATCGGTTGGTAATGGTGGCAAAAGCGACACGACTCCACCCTCGTCAAACAATTTTTGATACACAGGGCTTTGTCGGCGACCAAATGGTTTTTCATGGCAAAATCATCGGCCTGACCATGCCGATTATCAATCCTGATGAATCTTCCTGATACTCATCATGAGATAAGCCTTATCAATCATTCAATCGTTCGTCCCCATGCCGCTGAATAATGACCGAAGACACGACTCAAAGCACTGAATCAGAAGAACCTGGTGAATTCTCTGTCCAACAGGGTCCACCTCCGACACGCAAGAAACATCCTCTTTTTATCGAGCCGGAATCAATCGGCAAATCTGTTGAATTCAGCGATTTTTTTGGGAATGACAACCCCGTTGAGATCGAAGTCGGCTCCGGTAAGGCCCTGTTTTTACGCCAGGCCACAAAAGCGAGACCCCATCATAATTTTCTGGGAATTGAGATCGTCCGAAAGTATGCCCATCATGGCGCAGAACGCCTGAAAAATAGTGGGGCAACAAATGTACGCATCCTGCCGGGCGATGCCCTGAGTTTTCTCAAAAAATTGCCGGCTGAATCAGTCACCACTGTTCATCTTTACTATCCCGACCCTTGGTGGAAGCGCAAGCACCATAAAAGAAGAGTCTTTACGACCGACTTTGTGGCCGACGTCCAACGCGTTTTGAAACCCGATGGCCAGTTTCTTATCGCCACAGACGTTCATGATTATTACGAACACGTTCTTTTACTCATGACTGAATTCAAATTATTTGATCGTCTGCCTGACCAAGATCTCAACGAGCCAGAACACGACCTCGACTATCTCACCAATTTCGAACGAAAGTTTCGTAAGGAAGGCCGACCGGTTTATCGCGTCTCTTATCAACGCTCAAAATAATTCAAAACAATCAGCCTCTTGAATCGTAAAAGCTGAGCATTCTTAAGATTGCATGATCAAGGGCCTTATCAAACTCCGCCTCACGACCTATCGATCGACGTTTGCGAAAATGCAGGTCGATCCATGCCAGTCCCCCCAGAATCGCACCAGAGAGTGCCAGAGGACGAATCAGCCGGAATTCCCGCTCATCAATTATTCGATTTTTAACATAACTATTAACAAGCTTAAGCTGTTGCGAAAAATCGTCGGGAAACCATTCACTGGCTAGTCGTGCAAGATCCACTGCCACAATATCGCGGCCCACAGCGCCAAAATCGATCACACCACTCAGCTTGCCCTCGGTAAAGAGAAACTGGTCGGGCCTTGCATCTCGTAACACTGTAAGAATGCGAAACTTCTCCTGCTCAAACGGCTCAAGCAATCCAATCGCTTCATCCTTAAGCAAACTCGCCAGACGACAGATTTCCCAGAGCTTCTGCTGTGATCCAGTCGATGGATTCTGACTCAGCTGCGAATCTTTCGAAGAACTCTTGAGAAACTGCTGTAAGTCAATTGATCGCAATTGATTGAGACGAATAAATATTGCGTTGGAGGGCCCCATCCGGGAAGGTGTCGTCTCACTCCATCGATCATGAAGCTGGCAAACCACACTCACGGCCTGATCAATAAGATCTGGCGAAGGGCTGGTATTTGCCGGCTGACCATCAAACCATGGAATGACCTCTGCCCAAAGCCCTTCACCCCATGGCCTGAGCGTACGACCGGTCTGATCAGCAACCGGCAGTCCCAAAGGAAGTCGAAGCGACCTGAGATTGTCAAGCTGTGTGTGCCGAAAGAGATGCTGCCGGGCATCGGGCCCATCGGAAGGCCAGACCTTCAGTAGAAATTCGCCGGCTGCTGCGCGCCACTTCCAGAAACTGGCACCGCTCCATCCGCTCTGCGGATGAAAACTGACCGGGGCAGACTCAGGCTGATGTTGGAGATTGTCACTGGCAAAAAAATTCAGCCAGTCAATCGTCCGGTGGCCAAGCGTTGTCATGTGAATCTGCAAAGATTAGTCAAATCAGACAGGCAGAGGCGACTGCCACTGCCCCACCATTGACATTGTAAGTTTTTCAGCCTTGCTAATAACTTACAATTTTTGCAAAAGCACTATGAACTCATTCTGCTGAAATACATCGGCGGCGATGTTTTTGAGCAACAAAGGCACCTATTCCCAATAAGCCCCAGACAATAACCGTTGCAGGCTCTGGAACTGGCTGTGGGCTAAGGAGTTGTGCCTGATAATTCCGATGGCAGCTGCATTCGCTGATATGCTGGCCCAGAAAACCATAGGCATCAGGTTGATCGCCACTGCCGGATGGATTGGAAATATTTGCGAGCAAGTCATTTACGGCGGCCTGACTGAACTTCGTGTTGGGGTCAAGCAGCATCTCCCAATTCGCAACGGCAGAGTCAAGATACTGCCCCGTTGTATCGTGATGCTCAACGCCGAAGGAATGCATGAGTTCATGCGCCACATTGCGGGCCACAGCCCATTCCAAATCATTGAGATTATTGACATTATCAAGTTTATCGATGAATGAATAACCACTACCGTTTATCTCAGTTATACCAGCCACATCGCGGTTCTGGCCAAAAGAAGCACCAGAAACTACGCTTATCGTTTTATTTGCATTAGCGTTCGGATCGGTCGTCAAGTTTACCAGCACACCACTATTACTATATGTCTGCTGGACTTTGTTCAGGATTGCCTGCTCAAAAGTTCTTTGCTGATCAGCATTTGGAGTACCACCATACACTTTCTGAACAACCGGGCTTTCGTACCAGGCCTGCGGCGTTCCGCTGACGAGATAACTGCTCGTGACAAACGGCCCAGAATCCATTCGGATCAACGCATCATAACGTGAGCTATTAGATGACATTGCAGAGAATTGAGCAGACGAGGCAACAACCGGCTGAGCCGCGAAAACCGGCTGCACTTGAACCTGAGGTGCAACGACTGGCTGTGGCTGCGTAACAGGAGCCTGCACTGCAGGTTCGGTATAAACCGGCTCCACTCTCGCTGGTGTTGATAAAACCGGTGGCTGTTGCGTTGTAACCGGCTGACTGACAGGTAGTTGTGTCACAGGCTCTGGAGCCGGAGGTGTCACCGGCTGGCTGGGAAGCCCTGGAAAAAAGCCCGAATCAGACGCAAAAGTACGCCAGCTCTGCCTCGGCGAGGGAACGGAGAGAACCGCATTTCCCTCATCTCGCTGAAATTTCTGAACAGAGCCACTCTTCGGCAGCCACTGAGTCCAGTTCAGCCCAAGATCAATAAATGAATCCCCAAATGCTGGA
>JBILGL010000391.1:0-4696 GCA_044351075.1 Isosphaeraceae bacterium
CTCCTCTCAGCAATCGAAAAAAAGAATCTGAAACCCGCCGCCGATGCCGCTGATCTTGCCTGGCTGCGCCGCGCCACAATGATCCTTACCGGCCTGCCGCCCACCATCGCCGAAATCGAGGCATATCATAAAGATACGTCTGATCGCCGCCGCGAGACGGTTGTTGATCGACTGCTGGCCAGCCCAGCCTATGGTGAACGTCAGGCCCGCCGCTGGATGGACCTGGTGCGATATGCTGAAAGCCGCGGCCATGAAGGCGATTACAACATTGCCAACGCCTGGCGATACCGCGATTATTTGATTCAGGCCTTTAACGAAGACGTGCCTTACGACCAGTTTGTGCGTGAACACCTCGCCGGCGACCTGCTGGAACAGCCGCGCATGGACGACAAAACCGGGGCGAATCAATCGCTGCTGGGCACAGGCTGGGCCTTTCTGGGTGAGGAAGTCCACTCGCCGGTTGACATCCGTCAGGATGAAACCGACCGGCTCGATAACAAGATCGATGTGCTGGGCAAGACTTTTCTTGGCCTGACGATCGCCTGCGCCCGCTGCCACGACCATAAATTCGACGCCATTTCACAGAAAGACTATTATGCTCTGGCCGGTTTTTTTCAGGGCTCCACCTATCGCCAGGCACCCTTCGCCACCATGAAGGCCGATGCTGAAATTGGCCGCCAGCTTGACCAGTTGCGCCAGCAAAAAGTGGCTGAAATCAGCAGGCTCGTGGCAACGCACGACGCATTAAACACAGATGAGCTGAAACAAATCGCCACTAAGCCGGAGTTTCAGAAGTTGTTGGCATCGGCGGCCAATTCGCCAACGCATCCACTGCACAACTGGGCCCGGCTTTTGGCCATGAAAACGCCTGGGGAACGCAAGGCTGAAGCGGAAAAATGGCTTGCTGCCAAGCCTGCCGAAGTGAATGCTGGCAAGATTCGCCAGACAATCGTCGATTTTCAGGACGGGCAGGGCGGCTGGTCGGTTGATGGCCGGGCCTTTGGGTTTGGCCCAGTCGGTGCCGGCACAATTTTGCCACCGGCAAGTGCTGATACATCAACATTGATGGTCAATCGTTATGCGTCGGCCGTGGTTGACCGACATTTTGCCCAACCCCGTCGCGATGATCAATCAGAAGGTGAAGCCGGGTCGCTGGGCGGCTGGCTGCGAGGTTCGGGTACGGGCCGAACCCACAAATTCACGGTTCAAACTGGCCATTTGCAGTATCGAATCCGGGGCAAGCTGCGAATTTTTGCCTGTGTGGCATCGCATTACATGATGGCCGGGCCTCTGCACGGCGTGCTTTCGCGAGAGATTGAAGTCAAAGGCGACGAGCCGGGCTGGGTAAATCAAAACCTGTCCGAATACATTGGCCAGCGAGTGGTGATTGAAGTTACACCCTGGCCCAACACGGAAGGCGAACTATTACAGATTGTTGAGACCGAAACACCTGCCGCGCCGCTGCAGCCTTCATCGCTTTCAGACGCTGATACCGAACTGGCACGAGCGCTTATTGCACAACCTGAAGAAAAATCGCTTTGGAATTGGTTGGCAACGCAACTTGCCACAGGAAAATCGTCATTTGTCACACGGGCCGTCATTACACCTGAAAAGGCGGCTTGGATGGCCTTGATTGGCCAACATCCGGAATTTGTCAAAGGCCTGCCGGAAGCAATTCGCCCTGCGATGAAAAGCTGGTTCGAAGCGGAAGCCAAAATCGCTGCCGGGATCAATCCCAAATCGCCACTGGCTCCGGCTCTGGTTGATCTTAACCCAATTGACGAGCATGTGCTCTTGCGTGGTGGCTGGCGACGCCCAGGGCCATTGGCCCCGCGCGGCCTGCCCGATGCCTTTGGCGGCGACCTCAGCCTTTCTCGCACGGGCAGTGGCCGACTTGAGTTGGCCCAGCGACTGACTCAGCCCGATCAGCCACTGGTGGCCCGTGTCTGGGTCAACAGGCTCTGGCAGCAGGTTTTTGGCCGTGGTATTGTGCCCACACCCGACAATTTCGGCATTCTGGGCCAACGACCATCGCATCCGGAACTGCTTGACTGGCTCGCCGTCAGCCTGACGACAGCCGACAAGTGGAGCACCAAAGCCGCCCTGAAACGCATGCTGCTTTCACACGCATTTGCCATGTCAAGCCGCGCGGCGGATGCTTCGGCGGAAATGGCCGATCCCGAGAATATTCTGCTTCATCGCGCCAATTTGAACCGGATTGAAGCCGAAGATATTCGCGACTCAATCCTGGCTGTCTCTGGCCGTCTTGATCGCAAGCTTTATGGCCCGGGAATACCGGTGCATCTGACGGAATTCATCGTCGGCCGAGGCCGCCCTGATCGTTCCGGGCCGCTAGATGGCGCTGGTCGCCGTTCGATTTATACAACGGTGAGAAGAAATTTCCTGCCGACACTGCTCACCGCTTTTGATTATCCCACCCCATTCACGACGGTTGGCAGGCGTAATGTGACGAACGTACCAGCCCAGGCCCTCGCTCTGGCCAACGATCCGTTTGTGATTGGTCAGGCTCGTTTCTGGGCCGATCGTGAACTTAAGGAAAACGCTGGCTCAACCGACACAGACCGAATTCGTCGAATGTTTGTCACTGCACTGTCGCGTCCACCCAAAGACGCCGAAATCAAAACGCTCGCTGATGCACTGGCAGACTTTCGTGCTTCTCGCGGCATTGATGCCTCAAAAGCCACCGATCCGGCCAGTCAGGCGGAAGCCTGGGCCGATCTTGGCCACATGCTTTTCTCGCTCAATGAATTTCGCTATTTGCCGTAATCAAAACCAAAGGTCATCTGTCAATGTCAAACGGCAATCAGATTCCAAGCCCTATTTGCCCATCCAGCCGCCGCCGATTTCTTTGGCAAAGCTCACTCGGCTTTGGTTCATTGGCGTTTTCGTCGATGCTGGCAGGCGAATCACTTGGCGAAAACTCCGGCGGCTCGCTTTCAGCAGCCCAGCCCATTTTTAACGACCTCAAGCCTCGCCCGCCTCATTTTCCGGCAAAAGTGAAAAGTGTGATTTTCCTTTTCATGGAAGGGGGCGTAAGTCAGGTTGACTCGTTTGATCCCAAGCCGATGCTTGAAAAATACAACGGCCAGGATCCGCGAAAGGCGATCGGCAAGCTGGAAAAAACGCAGTTTGCCAATGTTGGCCAAGTGCTGAAATCACCATGGAAGTTTGAAAAACGTGGTCAGTCGGGCATTGAAGTCAGCGACCTTTTTCCGCATATTGCTGGAATCATGGATGAAACGGTTCTCATCCGTTCAATGACCTCCAGTTTCCCGGAACACACCTCAGCCAATTATTTTATACACAGCGGCACGGGCTTGCAGGGCCGCCCTTCCACGGGAGCCTGGGTGGGCTATGGTCTGGGAACGGAAAACCAGAATCTGCCGGGCTTCATGGTTTTAAACGGTGGCCGGATCCCTTCCGGCGGGCTTGATCTTTACTCCAATGGCTTTTTGCCGGCCACGTTTCAAGGATCACTCTTAAATGCCAATGGCATGCCGATGGCCAATTTGCAGGCCTCAGCCAACGAAATGAAAGTGCAGGGGGGTAAGCGAGACTATATTCGTCGAATGAACGAGCTTGGTCTGGCTGAATCAGGCCCGGCTGATGCGCTTGAATCAGCGATTAAAAATGCCGAAACCGCCGCCCGCATGCAGACCGCCGTACCTGACTTGATCGACCTTGCCGGCGAAACTGCCGCTACCAAAAAGCTCTATGGGCTTGATTCTGACTATGAACCGACCCGCACTTACGCCCGTCAGTGCCTGATCGCCCGCCGCATGGTTGAACGTGGTGTTCGATTTGTCGAACTCACAATTCCCGGCATTGCGGGCGTTGATCGCTGGGATGCCCATGGCGGGCTTGTTGCCAATCACAGCAAAAATGCCCGAGCCATGGATCAGCCGAGCGCCGCCTTGGTGAAAGACTTGAAGGAACGCGGCCTGTTGGATTCGACACTCGTCGTCTGGTCGGGTGAATTTGGCCGCACACCATTCGCGCAGGGCTCTGATGGTCGCGACCATAACGAACACGGCTTTTCGCTCTGGATGGCTGGCGGTGGCCTGAAAAAGGGTATAACTTATGGCGTAACCGACGAATGGGGATATAAAGCCATAGACAAACGTCTCGAAATTCACGACCTTCATGCCACAATTCTGCATTTGCTCGGCTTAGACCACACCCGCCTGACATTCCGATTCGGTGGTCGCGACCTGCGACTGACGGACGTTCGTGGCGAGGTAATTCGCGATATCCTTGCCTGATAATCGCAAAAGCGATCTGGCCGACAAATCGTATCAATCAAGCATATCTGCATATGTTCGTATTAACTCCTGAAAACGCTGTCGAATACCTGCATTTTGCCGGATACTGGCCAGCCCATATCCCGGCCCGGGCAAAGGCTCTGACTGGTGGCGTATCCAATCTGGTCGTTCGCGTCCAACCTGCGGATGAATCAATCGCCGAGCCGCGGATGATTGTCAAACAGTCGGCTGATCTCTTGCGCACCAAAATGGAGTGGCGCAGCCGCCGCGAACGGATCTGGATCGAAACCGAAGCGATGAAATATCTCACCGACGTGCTGCCTGCGGGCACTGTGCCAGTTATTTTATTTGAAGATCGCGAGAATTTCCTTTTTGGCATGAGCGACCTGGGCGAAGAGTGCGAAGTCTGGAAG
>JBILGL010000392.1:0-4691 GCA_044351075.1 Isosphaeraceae bacterium
AGGTCGTTGGCCATCATGTCCGTACAGTTGTCGTCAGCAAAGCAGAAGCCGGTTTTAAACTTACGCGGCAGATAGGCATTGCCATAAATCGGTTCAGTGGCGTCGTCGCCGGGTGTGTTCACGTATTTGTGCGAAAGATCAGGAGGCAGGAAGCCATCAACCTTTTCACCGTCGAGCCAGATTTCCCAATAGGCATTCGACCTTGGGGCGAAATGGGTGGCAAATGCCATCACATCTTCACGCATTTCGGCATGGCGGGCATCAAAAATAGGGGCAGGGCAGCCGAGAACATTGCGTTCCACATCGCCACAGGCAGCGAGCGTAGTCAGCAATGATTTATTAATCGTCGCCACCAGCTTTTTCATGCTGGTTTTCGGCACGCCGTGGTATTGGATTTCCTGCCGGGTGGTAATGCGAAGGGTGTTGTTGCCCAGATTTTGGCCAAGGTCGTCAAGCACGCGGTATTGTTCGGCAGTGAAGCGGCCGCCAGGCATGCGCACACGCACCATGACGATATGGGCTTTGTCGAGCCCTTCTTTCTTGCGCTGGGTGCGCTGGTCGCGGTCGTCCTGCTGGTAGGAGCCGTGGAATTTGAGGAGCACACCGGCATCGTCGGTAAAGTGGTCGAGCTCGCTATTGGCTTCCTGCAGCAATGATCCACGAAGATAATCGCTGGCAATCTTGATTCCTTCAACCTTGCTTGGCTTCGGCGCGGTGGACATCGACCCTGTTTCCCATCTGCACAAGACTTGACACGGCATCTGACTCAATTTTCAGATACCTTTTCCTGACATGAATCATTCATAATCATCACATTATCGCATAAGATAATCAAGGTTAATCGAAGGGCAACAGTTTCGCATTCACAATGCCGGTAAAAATCCTTTTGGAAGTTCGTGTTGCGGTCTATAATATTGCTAATAGCTAAGTCCTAAAGGAGCGATGAAGCATGGCGGAATCCAAATCACGGGTCGAACCGAGCCATGGGCAAGAAGAGATTTTCATTGCTATTGCGTCGGCTCCTCCTCCGAATTTGGTTTATGAAGAACAACTCTGCCGCGATCCGAGGTGGGCCTTGAATCAAGGTAGCCGGCATTTTGAAGAGAAAAGTGCTGTTTTTTTAGCACTTCATAAGATAACCGCCAAGCTTAAAGCCTTTGGCATTCCGTATGCTGTGGTCGAAAGCATGGCACTATTCCGACATGGTGTGCGCCGATTTACGGAAGATGTTGATATACTAGTGACTCGCGAAGATTTGATTCGGATTCATGAGAAATTAAGTGGTTTGGGTTATTTGCCACCATTTCATAACAGTAAGCACCTGCGAGATACGGAACTGGGGGTGAAGATTGAATTTCTTAAGACAGGCGACTACCCAGGTGACGGGCGACCAAAACCGGTTGCCTTCCCGAGACCACAAGATGTCAGCCTAGAGTTGGATGGTATTAATTTCATTAATCTACCGACTTTGGTTGAGCTAAAATTAGCCTCTGGCATGTCTGGCTCAGGACGTCTTAAAGATCTTGCTTATGTTTTGGATTTGATCAAAGCTCTAAATCTGCCATCGGATTTTTCCAACCAGTTGAACGAATTTGTACGAAGTCAATATCAGCAATTATGGAGTCAGGCACGTCGCCGTTTTATTAAAATCTGGCGAAACAAGTCGTTGATTTCAGATGCGAAAAATGTTCAAGAGATGATCCAAAAGTTACGTGAATCTGCGGATCAGCTTGAGCAATTACATAAGGAAGGTGTAATACTTGAATTCGTCGATTCAGCCGAAGGCGATTACGCCATACTGGTGACAACCGATCCAATAATCGCCGAAAAGTATGGCATGGTGGAAGAGTCGGAATTTTGGGACCGTGAAACAGAGCAAAATTCCTGAAAATTTAGAACTTATATCAGATGAATCTTAATCCCACGACTTAATTTCAATGCCAGAGAATCTCTTTGCCTGTTTTTACTTTTGTAGTTGTTTGATTTACACCTATATCATCGCAGTCAATAATTATTCAACGATTCATGTCAACAGAAATGACTAAACTCTATAAGATTAAATATCTGATACATTTACAACAAAACAACTGGTAATATGATTCAAGTACCCTCTCGTTGGCAATATCCCCATCTAGCTTGCCAAGGCCACTTGCCGGTATAATCATATTCAATAATCAGTCGCAAATGATTGGCGATACAAGCTGGGGCTTATCAAAAAGAGAGCCGCCTTGGAATCAGAACCGGTCAGCTAAAAAGCAAGGCAGAAGTCTCATGGGAAGAATTTTTGAGAAGCGCAAAGCATCGATTTTCAAAACATCCGCGCAGAAATCGAAGCTCTATTCCAAATATGGGCGACAGCTCTACATGGCAGCCAAAAACGGTGTGCCCGACCCCGACGCCAATCCGTCGCTGCGCGCGATTGTCGAAAAAGCCAAACGCGACAACGTCGCCAGCCATGTGATTGAAAAGGCCATCCAGAAAGCCGCTGGTGCAGGCGGCGAAGACTTCCAGCCCATGCGTTATGAGGGCTTCGGCCCGGGCGGTTCGCTGATTATTGTCGATTGTCTGACCGATAATCCGACTCGAACCATCTCGGATGTTCGCACCTGTTTCAACAAGAACGACGCCAAACTGGCTTCGAATGGCTCGGTCGTCATTTCGTTTGACCACCTGGCCGTGCTTTCATTCAAGGGCGACAGCGAAGAGAAAGTCATTGAAGCACTCTTCGCATCCGATGTTGCTGTGGAAGATGTGGAATGTGAGGACGGCACGATCACCATCTTCGCCCCGCCTGCCGAGTTTTACAAAGCCAAAACGGCCTTGCTTGAAGCGTTCCCCGGCATTGAGCTGGAGGTTCAGGAAATTACTTTCATTCCGCACGCAAGCGCAACGCTTAGCACTGAGCAACTGGCCGTGTTTGAGAAAATGCAGAACATGCTCAACGACTGCGACGACGTGCAGGAAATCTACCATAATGTTATTCTGCCGGAATAATGATTACAAACAGGAATAAGTCAATGTCCACTGTAAGCATTTATCAGTAATAATCTTACAGCAAATAAAACAGAACACCCCCTTTTCTTACAATCTACAGAAAAAGTGCGAAAGTCGAGTTCGATTAATATCATAGTAAATCAAAACTCATCTGCCAGGTCATTGCCTGCACGAGTTGAGGCGGCTCGCCAAACTTGTAGGGCAATTGAATTTTTGACGAATCGAACAGAACCATCCATGAGCCCGACATTGACACCACCCGAATGCAGGCTTCGGGCTGAAACTGCACAAGTATAGTATGGCCAGAGATATGTCATAGGTGGGCTCACGTTACAATCCGGAATTGCCATATTTGGGGGAAAAACGTGATTGTAAGCAGCGCTATTGCGAGTGCCGTCTAACCAATATTGGCCAAGTTTTCCATTAATATGAGTAGGTTTAGCCGGTGCCAGATTGCATATTTCCATTAATTGATCAGCAGGCGTGATCAGGTTTTCATCTTCAAGTATTCCGGCAAACCAGAAATCACGGGATCGTACAAATCTCGAATGATCGCCATTCCCGACCGATCTTTCGCTCCAGCCAATCGTTGTACTGAGACCGTCCTTAAATTCGGAAGCACTGGTTGTATGCACTAAGCGAAATGCTCCACCGCCACCAGGTGTTGGCCTTGATTCGGAGCCATGTGAATAAGGACCGATATTTGCTCGATAATTATTACAAGATGGTTGAAAATGCTGATCGCTTGGGCAAAGAAATGTGTCAACTCCTGTCTCACTAGCGGTCAGATTCACTGGATGGTCAGGATCACCATCTGTGTTCACTGCATTGAAAATAGCCTTCTGCTCCAAAAAAGGCAGTAGTTGAAAGTGAATCGACATGAGGCAGTTGCCATCATCAAGCATTTTGGAGACTTTAAAAGTTTCCAAAATTGATGGATAGTGTTTATTCGCGGTCTCAAAATTGGCAACAGCCGTTCCGATTTGTTTGAGATGATTGATGCACTGAGTTCTCCTGGCTGACTCACGTGACGATTGTATTGCTGGAATTAATAAAATCGCAAGAATTGAAATACACATAATGGTCACAAGTACTTCTATTAATGTAAAGCCACGATGACTTATATATCTATTTTGCATCTTGAACCTCCAGGGGTATCTCTTTTTTTGTTGATAAAACAATTAATCCTCAACAATTCCTGAGACGGGAATAATAATTTCATCAACTTCGGAAGAATCCATCTTAATCAACAGGCTTTCGCGCCATGGGCCTTTACTCTTAGGGACCCGAATAGCAAAAGACAAAAATGCATTTGAAACCGTATCATGAGGATACTCCAGTCCAGAAATCAGATTTATTTCTGAGCTAGTCACGGATTGCACTCGGAATGATCGATTTTTTGATCCTTTCAAGAAAATTTCTTTACGGACAATCTCCCCGGGTTTTTGAATTCCAAGTGAAAGACTAGCGGGTGCGGCTAAGATAGGGCGGTCGTAAGTCCATCTGAGTGGAATCGAAAGTCTTGCAAGAATTTCCTCGCGGCATCTTAATTCAAGTAAAACATTTGCATGATAATGTTGATCTTCCGCTTGCGGTAAAATTTCTGCGTGAATTTTGCCCAGTTCAATATCTTTTTCTTGTTTATTATTTATTTGATGAACTTGATTTATCTGTTCAGTTTTTATCAAAAATTCGGT
>JBILGL010000393.1:0-4674 GCA_044351075.1 Isosphaeraceae bacterium
TTGGTCGTATCAGCCAAAGGGCGTACATCACGTAAAGTCAAGTGATATAACTTACAACAGGGAGCATAATTTTTCCAGTGGGATTGATCAGGATTTCAGAATCGATCATCGAGATTTTTGATAAAGAAGTGATTGTCGAATACGCAATTCGATTCTCAATTGATACTTGATATGCATATTTTTTTCTGAAAAATCTCTTTTGAAAGCTGGAAATCCAACAAAGATAGTGCGATAATGAAGAAGTACCTGCCTGTCTATTCGCTCATACAACCTGATACCTATCCTTCCGAGTGACTTGCGAGTCATGTCGTGTTGGTTCAAGGGCTAATTCATGAATGATTTTCGAAAGATTATCGCGAGTGGAATCCGTGCGATTCTCTTGCTGATCGAAGCTTCGGGATTCGTCCCAGGTTCCCGGGTGAGAAAGCGTAATTTTCAGGGGTATTTCCCACTCGGGCTGATTCCGATCCGTGTGCGTGCCCGTCGATAATTTCATTCATCAGGCACTGCTGAGATTTCACCGATCTCAACTAATGGCATAACTGACCGGAAGCTGTGTTTCATTCCCACTGATCAGTCTCTCATGATGAGGTAATTATCTATGACTTTAAAGGGAAACCGTAAAGGTTTTACACTGATCGAGCTGCTTGTGGTCATTGCGATCATCGCAGTTTTGATTTCCCTGCTTCTGCCAGCCGTTCAGTCGGCCCGAGAAGCAGCCCGTCGTGCCCAATGTGTGAACAATCTCAAGCAGATTGGTCTCGCCATGCATAACTACGAATCAGCCTATGGTGCCTTTCCACAGGGTATGCGTGGCTGCTGCTGGGGCTCTTGGCTGATCCCTGTTTTGCCCTATGTTGAGCAATCGGCTCTGTTTAACGCCTGGAATGCTTTCGGTAATAATTCAGGCGCCCCCGGCACGATTGACGGCAACTTCCGCTATGCCGGTGTCAGCAATATTACCGTCACTTCGGCACGCGTGAATGCTTACATGTGCCCCAGCGACCCGAACAACCTGCTCACCACCGGTATCGGTCAGACACTTGCAACACGTATGAACGTGACCAGCCAGAATTACGTGGTGAATTTCGGGAATATCACCATGCAGCAGGGCTCGATTGTGAATGGTAATTTCCAGGCCCAGTTTACTGATCCAAAGACAAATCGGGTCGTGCCTTTCCTGGGCGCTCCGTTTGGTGACGTTGGTTCCCCACGGCCCGACATTACCGCTGGCGGTGGGCAGGGTGCAACCAATGGTATCGTTCAGCTTGGTTCAATCACCGACGGGCTTTCCAACACGATGATGGTTTCCGAAACGCTTGTTGGTCAGTCGGGAGCATCGTTAGACCTGCGTGGTTTCTCGCACTGGGCCTATGCTGCAAACTACTCGGGCATGCGAACCCCGAACTCCACTGATCCAGACTGGATGCAGTCATCCGGCTATTGCAACTGGCCGGCCATTCGATCAAACCCACCGTGCCAGGGTGGCCCGGGTGGTATGGTGATCATTGGCGCCCGCTCCAAGCACCCAGGCGGTGTGAATGTGACCTTCTGCGACGGCTCGGTGAAGTTCATCAAAGATTCGGTCAACATCGTGACCTACAACGCCCTTTCCAGCTCAAAGGGCGGCGAAGTGATCTCGTCCGATTCCTATTGATTCAACTGAAATTCAACAATGGATCGAAAGGCCCTGCTTCGGCGGGGCCTTTTTTATTCATCATCTCTTGAAAAAATTATTGATCAAAACTTCACGCCATCGCTGGATCAGTCTTGATCAAATCAAACGCATGAAATCATTAGAGAATTACGCTTTTTTGGCCGAAAGTTTGGTAATTCGAATCTGCCTGTCGTGATGTGCAGTGACGATCGTTAATCCATCCGATCCCAGATCCATGTCACGCACGATATTACCCAGCGGCAGGCGATGAATTTCCTTTTCGCCATCGGTCTTGTAAAAGAGCAGAAATCCGCCACTGCTGCCACCGGATGCACCCACAAATGAGCCATCCGACAAGTGACGAATGCTCCAGAAAATGCCCCCGGTAATGCCATTGGCTGTCCACTGGCGGATTTGCTTCTTATCTGCTGTACCAAAGACAATCGCGAGTGGCTCGTGCACTGCGCCCAGCGGGTTTGAGGCTTTATGAAGACCACCGGCGACCAGTGTCTTGCCGTCGGGCGTCATCGCAAGAGCGCGAATCCCGCCAAAATCCACCTGCTGGCCGCCGTTGTAATTATGCAGCGGCTTGCCTTCAAATTTTGCCGCTTCTTTTCCGTCGGCGGTGTTCCAGGCCATCAGGCCACCCATGAGGTCGCCTGAGATGAGTTCCTTACCATCTGGAGAGAAGATCGCCCGATAGATATCCCGCTTGCTCGCTTCCACAGTGAGCAGCGGCTTAGCGTCCGATAAATTCCAGAGTTTTAGCTTGCCATCGTTGGCGCCTGAGAGCAGCGTTTTGCCGTCGGGGCTAATGGCCAGGCTTCGAATCCAGCCCTTGTGGGCTTCAATGGTGTGGATCTTTGCCGGTTTTTCGCTGGTCAGATCCCACCAGATGAGGCGACCATCGCCGCCGGAAGTGACGCAGCGGGTGCCATCAGGCAACCAGGCGGCATCAAAAATCCAGCTTTCATGGCCATTTTCGAGATTTGTGACCTTGCCAGTCGCGATATTCACGCGCTGGGGGGTGCCCGACTCCCCGCCGGCAATGACATTCTCAACCTTCGGATCGATCCGACAACAGTTTAGGGGCCGCTCGCATTTTATCTGTTTGGCAATGTGAGCGGCTTTGATGTCGAAACCGGCGGGAGGGGCCATGGTGAATTCCTTCTCTTTCACTCAAACGGCTTGACTCTCAGGCGAGAATCGCCTTGATTGGCTTGCTGGCCGGGTCGGCCATTGGCATGTCGCGGCCGTCAATATCAAACGAGTCGTTGGAATTCAGTCCTACTGCCGACAAATACGTGTGGAAAAGGTTGGCATGATCAACCTGGCCATCAGTCACAGCCGTACCTTTTTCATTTGTCTTGCCATAGGCGATGCCCTTCTGCAGGCCACAGCCGGCCATGGCAACCGTCCACGCCCGCGACCAGTGATCGCGGCCATAATAAAGATTGATATTTGGCGTGCGGCCGAATTCCGAAAGCATCACGACCAGTGTCGATTCAAGCATGCCGCGTTCGGCCAGATCGGCGATAAATGTGGCATAGGGCTTGTCAAATTCACCAACCTGTTCGAGATGGAAATTGAAGTTTTCGTTGTGCGTATCGTAGTTGGAGTGTGTGATTTGAATAAAGGTCGCGCCCTTTTCCAGCAGGCGTCGGCCAAGCAGGCACTGGCGGCCAAGGTCGGAATTGCCGTAGCGGTCCTGGTCGCGCTGGGGCTCCTTTGAGATGTCAAACGACTCTCGCTGAGACATCAACCGCAGGGCCTGTTCATAAGAATATGTGTAGGCGTCGGTAATGGCTGTGCGGCGACGGCTGAGGAATTTCTCGGCGGCATGTCGGCGTATATCCTGACGCAGTGTTTCATCCGATTCGGAAATATTCTTCGGCCGCTCGGTGTATTGAGGTGGCTTGCCACCGCCCACCGCCAGGCTTGAATACTTGGGCCCAAGGTAAGCGGCTTCATTGCCACGGCCGCCACCACCACCGGGCGTGATCAGGATGTGGCCGGGCAGGGGGTTTTGAGCGTCTGTCAAGGCCCGGGACATCACAGCACCAATCTGCGGATAATTGGCCGCAGGCGTTTGACGACGCCCGGTGAGCATCATGTAAGTGCCTTTGCCATGATCATCTTCGGATGTATTGACACCCCTGACGAGAGTCAGGTGATGCATGATCTTGGCCGTTTCGGGCATGAGTTCGCAGATACGAATGCCCGGTACACTGGTTTCAATCGAGCGAAATGGGCCGCCGGTTTCAGTGCCTGGCTTGGGATCCCACGACTCAAGCTGGGAGAGGCCGCCGTGCATATTGAAAACGACCACACGCTTCTGCTGTGATTTCAGCGTTTCAGCCGCCTTGGCGCTGGCAAATACACCCAGGCCGCCAACGATGGGAGCACCGGCCATCGCCCCCAGAAACTGGCGGCGGGCGATGGTGTGTTCAGGGCTCTGACAAGCATAGTCGCAGGAACGTCTCATGGCATGCTCTCCTTAAGATTAAGATGTTCGTTCGATTCCTTTGAGATCAATGATTGAAACGGAATTCGGGTGAAGCGAGAAGCCCCCAGACAAGGTCAGCAGCGATGGAGGCACGGGTTTTGGCATCGGCTTTGGCAAGAGCCTCTGACACCAGACGAATTTCATTGGTATCGGCCTGACGGCCCAGCACACCTATATAAAGAGCATCGGCCGCGGCGGCAGGCGTGGTGGCTTTGAGCATGGCATCGGCTGGATTACCGGCGGAAGGCATACACCAGCTTGCCACCGAACCGCCGTTGGCAAAGTAGAGGGCTTGATCAGCCGATGCGAAAAAGTCGGCCTGAGGCTGCCCCTCACCAAGCCCATAAAGCCGGGCGAACTGAGTCGGATAGCTTTTGAGCTTGTTATAAACAGCCTGCTCGATTTCGGCCTCGCGGGCTGCCATGAAGGCAGAATCTGATTTCTGGGCATCTGTCACTGGTTTGGCTTTATCAAGAGCCGTCTGTTCGGTCTTCCAGTAATTGTCATAGAC
>JBILGL010000394.1:0-4668 GCA_044351075.1 Isosphaeraceae bacterium
TTTCTGCCTTCCATAAGATTCGTCGAAGCGTGCGATGAGCTTCTTCCAGATTTTTCGAGGCAGCGGATGGCGGCAAATCACAAAGCCTGAGAGTGGCCGACATTACAGCGTATTGGGGCATTCTCATACGAAAGAAATCGCCAAAGATATCGTCGCCAAGCTCGTCGTAAATTGCCCCACCGATGCCATGCACAAAAAGGTCGGCCAATAATGTTCGGCAAAGTGCTGTTGTCACCAGAGCCCGTGGCCTGATTCGCACACCTTCGCCAGAGAGTCGCTCAAGCTGCTGGCAACCTTCTGATGTTGAATACCCCGGCTTGATCGCCAGACAACAAAGCGAATCTGATTCGCCTTCAATTCTGAGCTCAACCCCGGAACCAGCCGGACAAATACGTACCCAAAGGCTTTTACGAACTGGGCTTGAATCACGCCAAACCCAGAGTGGCGACTCCCACCAGCCGTCAACTTCCTCAAGATCTGCAACAGGATGATTGCGGCTTTTGATGCCATGAAGCTTACGGTATGCCTTCAAATGGGCAGAATGAAGGGCATGAAAGGCAGGAATATCAGCCAGTATCGTGCAAAAAATGTGCTGAACAGCCGGTGTCTCAGCCCAGAGTGACATAGGCGACTCAATCAGCCCAAAGCCAAGATTCTCTTCGATCAAGTGCCTGGCCAGACTTATTTTACGTGAGCCACTGGTATCGTTCACGCTCGCCACTTGCGGCCAGAGCTGAGCAGCCAGCGGATTTGTAATATGGGAACTGAGAGAATCAAGAAGTTGATTGCCGAAGCCTTGAAATAAATTACTGTTATGAACGTTCCAGGCTTCGTAGGGTCGGCCATCGGCAACGTCATCAAAGGCGAGTTTACGGACGACCAAATTTTCAGGTGCCCCTGATGGCACTTTGATCTCACAACTTTTGAGCTGGTCGGTGTCTGCCACCAGATTGAGGCCAGAAGCACCTATTTTTTGAGCGACGGCGGCCACGGCAAAATTTTTGGCCCAGACACCCGGATGATAAAGCTCCGGCTGGTGGCCGGTCATGATCCAGATCTTTTCGACGGAGTTCTGGAGATCAATTTCAGCTTCCGGTTTGCCGAGCCATTGGGCTGAGGTTCGAAGGAAGTCGGCCCGCGCCTGAAGCCGGAGTTCGGCCAAGGGCTTTGTGCCTATTGCAAGGTCTTTTTGATTCAGGAGTTGATAATTTTTCTGGGCAAGCGAGGGCCAGTCGGCCATGGCAGGTCTGGACAGTACGCCGAAGTCTTCAGCGGGTGCTCGAAAACTCGGTGTGGTCACGACTTGACTATTCCCGGTCTGATGCCACTTCGGGCCAGGGCTGCATCAAATACGGCACGATAATGCCGCAGACGGTAGCCAGAATCATCAAGCGAGCCGCCAAACGAACGGCTTTCGTCGAGGTAAATCAGCGGTACAGCCATTTCAATAATCGACATTTCATGCTCCACTGCCTGCACCCAGACTTCAAGTGGCATGGCATAACCAAGATCAACTATATCAAATTTCGGTAAGATCTGGGCACGATATGCCTTAAACCCGCAGAAGGCATCGGTCAATTTCAAGCCCAGTTCCTGCCTCAGCCAGCCAAGCACCGTCATATTGATACGTCGCCGATCTTCCGGCGGTGGCTGGTCAGGGTCATAAGTCTCCAGATAACGACTACCACTGACAATATCGGCCTGTTGAAGCATCGAGACCAGTTTGGGGATCAGGTGAGGCTCATGCTGGCCATCGCAATCAATCGTGACGAGGCCATCGTAGCCACCTTCGATTGTTGCCTTGAAGGCGGTGACCAGGCCTGCACCGTAGCCTGAATTCCGGGCATGGCGAATGGTGCGTATCTCTTTGAATTGCTTTAATATATCAGAAGTGCGGTCCGTTGAGCCGTCGTCAACCACGAGCACATCGCCAGCATAGCGGGCCACCTGTGGAAGAACAGCCTCAAGATATTTCTCTTCGTTATAGACGGGTAGGGCTGTCAGGAATTTCATGGGGGTTGGCGGAAGGTTCCCAAAAGGGCCAGGCCGATTCTTATCTTCAAGAAAGGCAGTGACTTGAGGCCATTTACCGGCGTATGAATCGACGAATTCCTGAATTCATGCAGGAGTTTCTATTTTAGTGCGGCTTGTCGGCAAGTCAACGAAGGTGGCCCTGTTCAGATGGCTGAAACTAACCTCTTGAGTGATTAACCCGAACGAAGTAGGATTCAGGGTAATGACAAATCTGCGGGCATACTTCCCCCTGCCCGGCACTGATCATACGCAATTAACGCCTTCAAAAACCAGACCTTACTGAGAGGACGCAGAGCCATGGTGACATCAGCCGAAGCACTCACGGCGGCCAGCGCCGCACGCGACATTCAGACAAAAATACTTATTAACGGAAAATGGGTGGATGCTGCCAGCGGACGTACATTTGCCACTTATAACCCGGCCACCGAAGAAGTGATTGCCCATGTGGCCGAAGGTGACCGAGAAGATATTAATCGAGCTGTGGACGCTGCTCGCAAAGCCTTTGAAAGCCCAGGCTGGCGGAAGATGGACGCCCGCGATCGTGGCAAGCTGATGCATCGGCTGGCCGACCTTATTGAGCGGGACAAAGCCAAACTTGCCGCCCTTGAGACACTTGACAACGGCAAGCCGATTGGCGAAAGCACCACGGCCGACCTGCCTCTGGTGATTGACTGTCTGCGATATTACGCCGGATGGGCCGATAAGCTGCACGGCTCGGTGGTGCCGATCAGGGGCAACCACTTCTGCTACCTCAAGCGCGAGCCGGTGGGCGTGGCCGGGCAGATTATTCCCTGGAATTTCCCGATGCTGATGGTCGCCTGGAAATGGGGCCCTGCCTTGGCCGCCGGTTGCACGATTGTGCTTAAACCGGCCGAACAAACGCCACTGACGGCCCTGAAGATGGGCGAACTGGCCATGGAAGCCGGTTTTCCGGAAGGAGTAATCAACATCGTGCCTGGCCTTGGCGAAACGGCCGGCGATGCGCTGGTGAAGCACAGGGGCGTGGATAAAATTGCATTTACCGGCGAGGGACGCACGGCCGAGATCATTATGGCCAATGCGGCACCATCGCTGAAACGATTGACATTTGAGCTGGGCGGCAAGAGCCCGAATATTGTTTTTGCCGATGCCGACATGGACGCTGCCCTGAATGGGGCCATGCTGGGGCTTTATCTGAATCAGGGTCAGTGCTGCTGCGCTGGCAGCCGGCTTTTTGTGCAGGATAAAGTGTATGATGAATTTGTGAGCCGGCTGGCTGACAAAGCCAGGACACGCCGACTGGGCGACCCCTTTGACCCGGCCACTGAGCAGGGCCCGCAGGTTGATCAGGCCCAGTTTGACAAGATCATGTCGTATATCGACAGCGGCCGAAATCAGGGTGCTAAATGTGTCGCTGGCGGCGATCGCTTCGGCAACCGCGGCTTCTTCATTCAGCCAACGATTTTTGCCGATGTGCAGGACAACATGGCTGTGGCCACCGACGAGATATTCGGCCCTGTGATGAGCGTTTTGCGGTTCAAGGATATTGATGAAGTGATCAAGCGTGCCAACACGACTGATTATGGCCTGGCGGCAGCCGTTTGGACACGCGATATTGGCAAGGCCCATCGCATTGCCGACGAAGTGCGTGCCGGCACGGTTTGGGTGAATTGCTACGACGTGTTTGATGCGGCGGCTCCATTCGGGGGGTTCAAGCGTTCCGGCATTGGACGCGAGCTTGGGGCCAAGGGGATGGATAACTACCTTGAAGAAAAAACGGTGACCATCAAGCTCGACGCCTAATCGGAATCACCCTTTGAATTCAAGAAAAAAGCATCGTAGCCGGTTGATTCATAATGAGTTGACCGGCTTTTTTAATTGTTAGTCACTAAAATTTCATGCTAATAACGCGTAAGACCGACCATGAAATTATCTTTTAATACTTTAAACTCAAATCAGAGAGAAAACCAGAGTTAACACGACTTTTGGGAATTCTCCAAATAATCCACATTATTAAAAATAAGGCGAATAATGCTAACCCTAAGCAAAAGCATGGGATAAAAAATTAGACAGATTACTCAGAATAACTCCCTCGCTAGCGCTTTCAGGTTAGCCTGCTATCGTGGAAGTGCAGCCGAAAAGCAGCAAAGAGAAAGAAAATTCCGGCTTTTTAAATAAACAAAGTTTAGTTTTAAAGATCTTCCTTACAAAAAAGCCTGCTGCGTTCAGTTCTTTTTTAATTAGTCAATCGGAATTTAGACTAGAAAGCAAGATCTTTTCCACCATTTCAACGCAAATATCTTGCATTGGTACTCATTCTGCGAATGTCTGAACCGGGAAATAAAATTGCTGGAACAGTTTTTTCAATTTGTGTTTTACAGACGAAAAGAAGCATCAGTGCCGCGCGGGAGCACCAGGGCCACTCGGCTTCGATCGCTTGTCACAAATAATACGATTTAGATAGTACCCGTTGGGTGTTCTAATCTCATTTTATCGGGGTTGTGATAACGTTGTATTCGCTGCGCCGATCAGGATCGGGCGAATCGAAGTAGACGTCCTTCAGAATCCAGGTGGTGTTGCCCATGTGGACTGTGAAATCACCTATGACTCTCTTCACCGGGTCGCGCGACTCGATCGAGGCCTTCTGGCCGGGCT
>JBILGL010000396.1:0-4636 GCA_044351075.1 Isosphaeraceae bacterium
TTTCAAACGCTCCGGGTGGAATTCTTCAGCTTGCGATTGAACTGGGCCTGCCGCTGATTGCCGCTTTTGGTCTGGCAGCACTTTGGGCAATCTGGCGATTCTTTCGAATCATTCTGAATACAGATCAGGAGCACCGTTGCCTGATCGGAGCTGTGCTTGGTGGTGGCCTTGGCACTTTCATGGCCTGGCTTTTTCTTCCGGGCTGGGAATTACCGATTCTGGTACTTCTGACTGCTGTGATGGCAGGCCTTGCCGACCGCACTCTCTGTGGAGCAAAAGATTTATATGTTGAGGCATGGGAGTAGCCAGATTTCCGAGCAATAACGGCTTTCTGCTCAGCATAAGACACATCCCTTCGAGCTGCACCTGACGAGATAAGATATGGACGCGATCAAACTCAGACTTCGAGACCTTCGACGGCCGGAACAGGCCCCGGGGCTTTACGATCTCGTGCGAAGTCCGGTGCGTGTCGGCCGAGGCCCTCGCTGTGAAATTCGCCTTCATACCGACGAGATAGCTGATGTTCAGGTGATTATTCGTCGTGAGACAGATCATTGGCGGCTTCACCCGGTTGGCCCAGCCACCGGTTGCCGTACTCCTTCCGGCTGGCTTCATGAATCTATTGCTCTCGCCAGTGGTTTCAAATTTGAAATTGGTCAGGTTGAATTTGAATTCGACCCCTTGCCGGAATTTCAGAAAGAGTTTTCCAGCCCAGCCGAAACTGATTTGCATCTGGAAGAAGCTCCACAATTAATTGAATCGACTCTGGTCTCGAGTTTACCTGAGGATCCAGTTTCTCCAGCCTCTATTGTTCCACAGGCGAAGATTTCAGTTGAAAATAAAAGGGTAGCATTCAAATCGTTATCCACGCAGATTGCACCGATTGATCTTGAGACCAATGCTTTAAAGCCTGGCCAATATTCTTCTATTTCCAAGGTTGGTGCCAAAGGGGCCGCTACTTTCGCTGCATTTGACTCGACTACGCTTTCAGATTCACGTTCCGGTCAGAGGTTGAAAGAGTTCAAATCAGCCGGCGCAAGTCTGGTTGAAAATGATCTTGAGTCTCCATCCATTCGCAAGCTGAACCTATTAAAATCCTCTTCTGCAGGACATGTGATTCCTGATTCATTTGTTGATGCCACAAAGCCAGAAACGCAGCCATCCCTGCCGCGCCGAGTTGCTCGACATGAAATAAATGAAACAACTTCTCTGCAACAGACTTTATCGCAGTGGGCTGCTGATTATTCGCGCAAAACAAAATTCAAAGTCGATCAATCAACAAAAAAAGCTGTTCAGGATTGCATCTTTCCTGAAAATGAAATTTCATCTCCGAAATCTTCTATCTTTTCCAAAGCCCATTTCAAGACAGATGCAATTGCACCGCTTCTTGCATTTGATGAAGTAATTGAGCCCCAGGCTGAGCCAGTTGAAGTTTCAACTCAAAAAACAGAGCCCCTGTTTTCAATAATCGAATCGGCCAATACCGCAGAAATTCTATTGGAAGAATGCAATTCGGGTATCGTTGCGCAGGCAAGTACGGCAAATATCGGTATTGAGGAATCAGATCTTTACCAGCCTGAATTTGAATCGGACGATTATTTTTTTCAGCCAGATCCTCTGCTTTTAAGCAATATTCATTCAGAAGAAGAAATTATTGAAAACAATTCAAATGAAAGTCGTCAGGATTTCATTGATACCGAAGATGATACGTTTGAGGCAATCGTTGATCTGAACTCGCTTGGTATGGCCGAATTCAAGCTGGTTACCGACTCGGAAAACGAACGCAACAGTCATCTTATCGCTGAATTTGAAGAATGGTTAGGTAATGTCGGGCCAATTCTTGATTCAATTCCACATGTCAGCACGTCCGAATCAAGCCCTCCCATGGCAGAGCAGGGGAGCCACGACCTGATCTCAGTCGCTGGCATTGAAGTTGAAATGGAATCTGCATCGGTTGAGATGCTGATTCATCAGCCCGTCGAATTACTGGGTGATTCTGAATTATCGCCGGAAGATTCATCGTTTACTGAATTTGAATCAGAACCGTCGCAATCCTCAGAAAATCATGAGCATGCCGACACAATAGATTCACATTTCATCGAATCAATTTCGAATGAAATGCAACCAGAGGAAAATGATTCCGAAGTACAATCCAGGCCTGATGATGCGGAAATCAATGGCTGGCCCTCTGTTGGCGATATCATGCGATGGTCGGCCACACGCGATGGATCCTTGATCGATCGAGCATCGTCCTTTTCAGCCACCCGAACTGATCAGCCGTCGGAAAGCCTTGAGCCGTCAGCATTTCTGAAAATGAATCTGCCTCTGGCACTATTTCTCTCAGCCGGTATCGGGGCGGCCACACTTGCGGCCGGATACCTGTCATATCGTATGGGAGTGCAGGATGAACTCACACAAAAAGCGGTCTCAGCGGTGATAACAGCGGCTCGCACGGATCAGCCGCCACGATTGGCCTCGCCCACATTGAAAAAGCTGGCTGAAAACCGATCATGGTGGGAACTACCGGCGGAACAGATCTGGTGGCGTGCCTCGCTCATGAAGCAGCGTGAAGAGGGTGGGCTTGATGTTCCACAGTCATCTGAAGTAATGGCCCAGCAAGCAGTTCAGGCTAGTCCTGTTTTATCCACGGCTCGCCTCTGGAAGCTCACCCGCTATCCGGAACTGACTAAGTCGGCCGATTGGAATAACCTCAGTCGCGACGTGCTGACGCTGGTAACCACCGCAGACCATTTTCGCCGGATCGGCGAGCATGAACGAGCAAAATCGGCCGACCGAATGGCGCTTGAAATGGTGACCCGCTCTGACATGATTTTTGACAGTGGTCGAATCCATTTTGATTCCGAGCTCGGTACAAATCGCTTTCTCCTGCCAGGTCAGTACGAATCGCTGGTTATTTTGAGGCGACTCCTAAAAGAGCCTGATGCCGGCAATCTGATCATGTCGGTCATGCCAGAGCATCGCCCGGAAATCTGGCTGACTGCGGCTGAACTGATTGAGCGAAACGGCTTGGGCGATCCTTCGCCGCTCTATGCCCGAATTTTGGAGCTCGAAAAAATCACTACCCCTGGCACTTCCCAGCGACAGCGTCTCCATCAGTCGGTTCTTGCCGAGGCACAGGCACAGACGGCCCGCATCAGCCAATCAATCGAGACTTATCAGGCTATCGTAGCCCAAATGCCTGAAAACGACCTGAAGCGGTCGTGGTATTACAATCTGGGCGAACTGAGCCAGCGTCAGCAAGACCGCTCGGCCGCCGCCGCCTACTGGCGAAAGGCCCGCAGCCTTAATCCCAATCACGAAGTTGATCGACACGCCATTGCCGCCACCCGGTCGCTTCAGACCGGCACGGCTGCGCCGGAAATGACATCCACGATACTGCGAACGAACTGATAAATTTGCCTCGACCGCAGGACGCTATCACAGGGAAAACGCACCATGGAAGGAACCGACCGGAAGCCATCCAGCCCTCGAAAAAATAGCCCTCCCGGGCTGATTGATCACATCAATGCTGAAAAAAACAATTCAGACGGCCGATGGCGATTGGCTGGTTTTTTCGGCTCCTGCCTGCTCCTCTGCCTGCTTTATCGGGAAAACCTGAAGCATTTCACATTTGTCTGGTCAAACGACGATAACTACAGCCATGGCTGGCTTGTGCCACCACTCGCACTGTTTTTTGCCAATCAGGCCGCCGGCGGTGTTAAGAAAACAACGACTGATTCTTCCAAAAGTGAATCTGGCAGCTACATTCCCGGAATCATTCTCCTCATCTGTGGTCTTGCCGGGCGGCTCGTCAGCGTGTTTTTGCCCATCGGGCTTGTTGCTGATGGCTCACTGGTCATCTGTTTTGCGGGAATTGTCTGTATCATTTATGGGCGACAGACTCTTCAGAAATATCTTTTCCCTATTGCTTTCCTCTGTTTCATGATCCCCCTCCCAGTGGCTCTTTACACAATGCTGGCCAACCCGCTCCAGCTCGTTGTGAGCAAGGCCGCTTCTGTGATGATGAACGCCATCGGCATCCCGGTTTTGTGCGAAGGCAACATGATGACGCTGCCGGGCGATATCAAGATGTTTGTCGCTGAAGCCTGTTCGGGTATGCGACAGCTCACCGGCTTTCTCGCTCTGACTGCCGCCGTGGCCTATCTCAGCGGCAAGCCGTTCTGGTATCGACTCGTTTTGGTCGCCAGTGCTATTCCTGTGGCGATGGTTGCGAATGTGGCTCGTGTGATTGTCACCGGCATGATCATGTACTACGTCGATCCAAATTATGCCAAGGGAGCCTGGCATACGGTGGAAGGGATGCTGCTGATGTTTGGTGGCCTTGCTCTGTTGCAACTGGAAATGGGCCTGCTCAATCTTGTGTCGGATCTGCTCGCCCCGGCTGATCAGCAGCAAGCTGCCGGATTTTCAAACGATAAACCTTCTGCGGCCATTGTTTCCGGAGCCCGCGCATGAACGCCCGCGCCCGTGCCCTTCTCTCACTCGTGATCATCTCCTCCGGGCTGATTGCCCACGCCGCTCTGGAACGAATGGCCGCCATTGAGCGTCCGCCGCTCAAGGCAGACCTCGACACCCTGCCGATGGTCATTGGCGACTGGGTGGGGCAGGATACGCC
>JBILGL010000397.1:0-4633 GCA_044351075.1 Isosphaeraceae bacterium
ATAATGCCCCAGAATCTTGTTGACCGATTTCTCAAAATCATGATGCCTGCTCCTCTTGCTGCGTTAGTTATCAGTGCCCAACAATCTACGGCGATACCAAGAATCCTCTCCCAAATATGCAGCACAGTTCTCTTCTGGCACGATCATTCAATGACTTCTGAGCATAATTTGTAAGAGATATCCGGCAGATACTTAACAGTTAAATCATGTCGGTTGCGGAAGCCGGGTCGATCAGGAAAAAACTGATGACGGCTGCTTCAAAAAAATGATATGAATAATATTCCTTTAATGTGCAGAGTTTCCGGTATTCTATCCAGGTGTCATTGATTTCATGGTTGATCCAGCGTCTGGACCCTTCGAATGGCTGGACGAACAGCTTTGTCAGCGGGCCGAGGCCGGGCTTTTACGCCAGCTTGCGTGTCGCGAGATTCCATCCGGCAGAGATTTTGCCTCGAACGACTACCTTGGCCTGAGACGAAACGAAGATGTTTTTCAGGCTGGGTTTGCTGCGGCTGAAAAACTGGGTAGTGGTAGTGGATCAAGCCCTGCTGTAGGCGGCTGGACATCTGCTCATGATGAGCTCACAAAGCGGCTTGCCGAATGGAAAGGTGCCGAGTCGGCCCTGATTTTTACGTCTGGTTATCTGGCTAATCAATCAACTATCGCAGCACTGGTCGGTTCGGCAGACGCTGTTTATCTGGACCGTTTGGCTCATGCCTGCCTGGTCGATGGTGCGAGACTCTCTGGCGCGAAATTGCGTGTTTTTTCGCATAATGATGAAGGGCGGCTTGAGGCGATCCTTCAGCGTGACGCAGGCCGTTTTCGCCGTCACCTGATTGTTACCGAATCCATTTTCAGTATGGACGGCGACACGGCCCCGCTTAAGAAACTGGCAGATCTGGCATTAATAAACAACTGCATGATGCTGGTGGATGAAGCCCATGGGACTGGTTTTTTTGGTCCAGAAGGGCAGGGGCTGGTCGAGGAACTGGGTCTGGTATCGCATCCAAGCCTGGTCCGCACTGGTACGCTGAGCAAGGCAATCGGTGCACAGGGCGGTTTTGTTGTTGGCCCGAAACGATTGGTGGAATGGCTTGTGCAAGCGGCCCGGGGCTGGATTTACGCCACTTCAATTTCCCCCTTTCTTGCGGCCTCGGCCTCTGCGGCAATCGATATCATTCGAAGCCAGCCCGAATTAAGGCAGAAATTGCAGCGGAATTCACAGCATCTTCGTCATTTAATGACGCAGCAGGGATGGCTGTTGCCGGCAGTGCGTGGGCCGATCCTGCCGTTGATAGTGGGCGAAGCGGAATCGGCAGTAGCGATGGGGCAGGGGCTCTGGGAAAAGGGCTTTGCAGTGGGGGCGATACGGCCGCCAACGGTGCCAAATGGTACGGCGAGGCTTCGGCTTAGTGTTTCGGCTGCACATTCTGAAGCGGATATCGAAGCCCTGGCTGCGGCTGTCGGGGCTGTTGCAAATGGCCTTCATCTGCTATGATCAGCAAGGGTAAAACGCAATGATGCCATGAACTTAATGGAATTGGCGATGGGGCAGAGGTCAGGCGGCAGGCGATGAGCAATAGCGAAAAAACGATCAATCCTCGCGTAGCCGTTTTCACGGGCATGTTTGACCCAATGACGCTTGGGCATCTTGACGTAATCAAGCGAGGGCGATTGCTGTTTGATAAGCTCGTTGTTGGTATCGGCAATAACCCGAACAAACAGGCGATGTTTAGCGTGGATGAGCGTGTAAAGCTGGCATGCGAGATTGTATCGCCCTTTGAAAACGTTTCGGTGGAAGCCTTTGAGGGGTTGGCGGTGCATTTTGTGCGAAGCATTGGTGCGGGTGTGATTTTGCGTGGAGTAAGAACACTCTCGGACATGGAATATGAATTTGCCATGTCGCTGACAAATGCCCGGCTTGACCCGCGGATTGAGACGGTTTTTCTGATGGCTGATGGCGAATATTCGCATGTTTCAAGCTCTCTCATTCGTCAGATAGCATCACTTGGCGGTGGCGATTCGCTGAATCTCTTTGTTCCACCTGAGTGCATCGGTCCGATTCTTGAAAAATCCGGCTACCTGCATCATCCTTCCATGGAAAATACAATTGCAGCAGAAACATTTCGGCCTGATGCAGAAATGCGATTGAAAGAAAATCAATGAATAATTGAATTCAAGATCAAGTTCATAAGACTTCGCCCAAATGCAATCATCACTCGGAAACAGACATGCCGCCGATTATTGAAGTCAGTCAGATTGCAAAAACTTACCGCGTTTTTCGGAAAAAAGAGGGTGTGAAAGGTGCCATTGAAGGCCTCTTTAAGCGTGAATATAAACAGGTTGATGCCGTTAATGAAATTTCATTTTCAATTGAGCCGGGAGAATTTGTCGCATTTCTGGGGCCCAACGGGGCTGGCAAAACGACAACTTTGAAAATGCTCTCAGGGCTGATCTATCCCAGCCGGGGTACCGCCAGTGTACTTGGCTATACGCCCTGGGAGCGGCTTGACCCGTTTCGCCGCCAGTTTTCACTGGTGATGGGGCAGAAAAACCAGCTTTGGTGGGATTTGCCCGCGGCCGACAGCTTTGAGCTGCATCGTGAAATTTATAGTATTCCCAAAATGCAATTTGCCGAAACTTTGGAAGAACTCACTGAACTGCTGGGTGTGAAAGATCTGACCCGACAGGCAGTGCGTGAACTTTCACTCGGCGAACGGATGAAAATGGAATTAATCGCTGCGCTTTTACATCGCCCCCGGCTGCTTTTGCTGGATGAGCCCACCATAGGCCTTGACGTGGTGGCGCAGGTGGCCATTCAGAAATGCCTTCGAGACTATCACGAACGTCATAATGTGACAGTGCTGCTGACCAGCCACTATATGCGTGATATTGAAGCCCTTTGCCGCCGCGTGCTTGTGATCACACATGGAAAGCTGGTTTATGATGGCGAACTGGCGGGAATTCGCGATCGATTCGGGCAGGAGAAAATCCTTAAAATTGAATTTCCGCCTGAAAATCCACCACCAGATCTTGCCGTTTTTGGCACCGTCTGCAGCATTGTGGGGCCAACGGTTGAAATTAAAGTCGATCGACCGCGCGTAGCTGAAGTGCTTTCTGCGATTCTGACCAACCATACGATTGTCGATGTCAGTGTGCAGGATCCACCGCTGGAGCAGCTCATTGCCCGCGTTTTTGAAGAAGGCAGGCAGGATCAGTCATGAGCACAGCACAGCCTGACCAATTGCAAATACAACCGCCACGCTTTGCCACTTTGCGAAAATATTATCGCGTGTGGCGTGTTTCGCTTGCCGAACGCATGACGTATCGAGCCGATTTTCTGCTTGGCACTTTTCTTCGCATGTTGCCGATGGTCACGACGATTCTGCTCTGGCAGGCGATCTATCAGGGATCAGGCCAAACGACACTTGCCGGATTTCAATATCGGGAAATGATTGCCTATCTGCTGCTGGTCCATATCAGCCGCATGTTTTCCAGCATGCCGGGGCTGGCCTCGGGTATCGCCCGCGAAATTCGCGAAGGTACCCTGAAAAAATATCTGATTCAGCCGCTCGATCTGCTGGGGTATCTCATCAGCTATCGTGCTGCACACAAAATCACTTACATCGTTACCGCCGCCTTGCCTTATGGCATTATCTTTTATCTCTGTCGTGGTTTTTTTGATGGCCTGCCGCCCGCTCCAACGATGGCCGCCTGGCTCGTCAGCCTTGTGCTCAGCTTTCTCATCGGGTTTTATTTCGAGGCCGCCGTGGGCATGGTTGCATTCTGGATAATGGAAGTGACCAGCGTGCTTTATATCGTCATAACGCTGAATTATTTCATTTCAGGGCAGATGCTGCCGCTGGATCTGCTGCCCGAGCCTTGGGCCGGTTTTCTGAAAGCGATGCCATTTCAATTCATGGCCTATTTTCCGGCAGTGGTTTTTCTGGGGAAAGTGCAGGGTGCCGATCTGGCCTGGGGCCTTGCCCTTGAAGCCTTCTGGGCACTCTTTTTTGCATTACTTGCCCGGTTTCTTTATCGGCGTGGGCTGCGGCATTATGGCGCGTATGGGGGCTGAGGAAAATGAAAATGCAATCAACGCGAATGGCTGAAAATCAATCGAGTAAAGATTGGTTTCGATACCCCCGACTGCTGGCCCGCCTTGGCTCTTTCACGCTCATTCGTGAATTATCGATGCGTGGCAATTTTCTCATTAAAGTCTCTGTTGAAGTGCTTTGGCTCGGCATTCTGCTGGCATTTTACGAGACGGTCTTTGCTCGGACCAGCGTTGTGGCCAGTTGGTCAAAGCAGGACTATCTCTTTTTTGTCGGCTGCTTCTTCGCGATAAATGGCGTGCTTGAAACGCTTTTTCTGGAAAATTGTAATGAGTTTTCCAACCTTGTTCGCACTGGCGACCTCGACTTTCTTTTGGTCAAGCCGATTGACGAACAATTTCTCATTACGTGCCGTCGGATCGACTGGTCTGTTTCGCCCAATATTCTGATGGGAATGGGCGTGATGGTCGTTTCGCTCTGGAATAAGGGGTGGGAATTTGACCTGATGCGTGTTGGCCTCTTTACTGTCACATTTACGTGTGGCGTTGCGATCGCCTACGCATTCATGCTTGTTCTTA
>JBILGL010000034.1:0-14810 GCA_044351075.1 Isosphaeraceae bacterium
ATCAATTCAATCAACTGGCCTTAATTCAACCAGCTACTTACATGGTTGCTGCCAATCGCCCCCAAGGTCTATCTGTCATAAATTGCATAAGCATATTTAACAGAATACTTTATGGTGATGCGAGAATACCAGGCCGGTTCAGATTACGACAACCGGTGCTGAAACGCTGCGCCTTTAAAATAAAAGGGCGGTGCTGTTCGCGGCTACTTCTTATTGTTCAAGAATAAATGCCGCGGGCGAATGTTCCCCCTTTTTTCTTGCGATGTTCGGTGTTGAAAGATCCGGCTACTTCTTGACTTATGGTTGCGGGTTCGAATCCCGCCAGTGTCATTTGCAAGCAACAATGGCACTGTAGCTCAACTGGATAGAGCGAGAGTCCAAAAATTACCGGATTGCCTGTTACCCGGCATTGCTTGAAAAAAGCAAACAGAGTTGTCGATCGAAAACAATAGCCAGAAATGAAATCTGAATTTTCAGGTTTCATTTCAGGCCGATTGCATTATGCAATAAGATCATAAAAGTTGTATTTCATTCCCTTTCAAAAAGCGGATGAAATCTGAGAGCAATTTGCAGTTAATATCAACCAGAACACGTCAATAAAGGCAGGTGGTGAAGAAAACGGTTACTTCTACAATTCCAGAACCGGACCTAGAAAACCCGGTCGCTGTTGCAACTTACCATTGTAATCAGCGAAATACCGTTTTCAATCTTTCCCCTGTTTTTGAGTCAGTGCATCAGCCGGTGTTGAAGGCTTCGGCTACTTCGAACCATTTACACAAGGATGCAGGTTCAATTCCTGCACGTGCCAGTCACGCTAGCTCAACGGCAGAGCATTGTGTCAGAAATCCGGGGCCGCTTTTGTTACCCGGCTGATGCGCTGATGATTCAATAGAAATTACGGTGCAAGATGAGGTATGACAGATTTGAGAGTCGGCAGGAGATGATCAGGCAGCTATTGGGCTGGGTTAAAGCACGCCAGGCGAAGCCATCGACTGACAGCTTCAGCGCAAGCCCTGACACTGCCGCGGGAGCTTCGTTCACTGTTTCAACTTCGCATGTCAGTGGCAGCAGTGCCGCTGCAACATCGACCACTAAGAGTTCATTCTCTTCGACAAATGCAGAAGCCATACCTGTGACATTTGAAGGCGCACCGGCTGTGGCTGTGCCTGATGCTTATGTCGAGCTGCGTCGATCGGTACTTTCCTGCCTTTTGTGGGAAGATGAGTTCTACGAGAGTGGTGAGTCGATCGCTGCACGGATTCAGCGGCTGGCTGCAAAGGTTGAGACAGGCGAACTGGCGGAGCTTGCCGTAGAAGCAAGAACGGTTCATCACCTGCGCCATGTGCCACTGCTGCTTCTGGTCGAGCTGGCAAGGCGCGGTGGGCGCATCGTGAGCGAAACGATCAAACGCACCCTGCTGCGGGCGGACGAACCTGCCGAATTCCTGACCCTTTACTGGAAGGATGGCAAGCGGCCTCTTTCCAAGCAGGTCAAGATCGGTCTGGCGGCCGCTTTGCGGAAGTTTGACGCCTATCAACTGGCGAAATACAACCGCGATGGCAAGGTGCGTCTGCGTGACGTGCTCTTTATGACACATGCCAAACCCGCTGACGATGCCCAGGCCCAACTCTGGAAGCAGCTTGCCGAAAACACGCTGCCCACCCCTGACACCTGGGAAGTCGAGCTTTCTGCCGGTAAGGACAAGCGTGAGACGTTTACGCGGCTCTTGCAGGAGAAGAAGCTGGGCTATCTGGCCCTGCTGAGAAACCTGCGGAACATGACCGACGCCGGTGTCGATGAGCGGCTCATTCGCGAAGCACTGCTGGCTCGCCAGGGTGCCCAACGGGTCTTGCCATTTCGTTATATCGCAGCGGCACGGGCCTGCCCAAGGCTTGAACCGGCGATTGATGGTGCCCTGTTGGCCTCTCTTGCGGAAGCCAGGCCGCTGCCGGGCAGAACAATTGTGTTGGTGGACGTCTCGGGATCAATGGATAGCAAGCTTTCGGCCAGGAGCGACCTCACTCGAATGGACGCTGCCGCTGCGCTGGCTTCGCTGATCCAGGGCGATGTGCGTGTTTTCAGCTTCTCCAACAATGTGGTGGAAGTGCCGCCGCGTCGGGGTATGGCAGGTGTCGATGCCGTGATCCGCTCGCAATATCATGGTGGCACTGAGCTTGCCAGGGCTGTTGCTGAAATCAACAAATTGCCGCACGACCGGCTGATTGTGATCACCGACGAACAGGCGGACGATGGCCTTGTGCCGCCGCCCACCGCACCGCTGGCCTATATGATTAACGTGGCGAGCTATCGCTACGGTGTCGGCTACGGCAAGTGGACACACCTCGACGGCTTCTCGGAAGGCGTGATCCGCTGGATTCATACCTTCGAGGACGATCTGAGGCTGGAATAAACCAATTAGCCCGGGAAATCAGATCCTGGTTTCCCGGCATTTTTTGCTCTGCCTAAATCCTGATTAAGCAGTCTCAGAAGATTCCAGCCAGACTTCATTCAAAATTTCTGACAGAAGTCGATTGAGTTGATTCAGGTCTGTTTCAGTCCGAGTCAGATTCACCGGCTGATCGATCCTGATCTGCAATTCATTTTCCAGAAATTCGCTCAAAACATTAATTCGCGGCCCCCTGCCCAGCTCCCCAGCTGATTTCTTTTTTTCAAGCAGTTTATTAATTTCATCTCGCAGATCGGCATCGAGTGATAACTCATGCAACATCAAATGAAAATCGGTAGGCACCACACCACGCCCCTGCTCAATCCAGTGCATGGCCAGAACGGGCCTGAGCACATAAAAATATTTTTTGAGCGATACTTCATCGCCCTGAAGGTTTGATCTGAAATTGGTTTTTGCCATGCTCAGATAATGGGCGTGTGCCGCTGCCGGCTGATAAAATGTGCCTGATAACTCTCTGATTTTCGCAGCGGATGCAGTGACTTCGCGATAAACGATGGGCGATAGCAGCCATTCCATCAGGGTGGGGTTTGATTTGTAAAAGAGTTTCAATGTTTTACGAATATCCCAGCCGTTCACGTCAAGGTCACCCACAATGGGTCGTTCAATCACGTCTCGCGGTTCATCAAGGCGGAGATAATCGGCCGATGGGCGAACATAAATAAAACGGACGTCATAGTCGCTATCAGCCGAGGGGAAGCCCCAGGCCCTGCTGCCCGACTCACAGGCATAAACGATTTTCACACCCTCTTCCCGCTCAATTTCCGCCAGTTTTTCCAGAATGATCGCCTGCATTCATCCGCCCAATGCTATAGAGTTATTTTGATTTCAAAGAATTTCGTACTCAAGGCAAAATGAAATCCGCAGGCACGCCCTTGAATTTTGGTCACTTTCCGTTTTTCATCCGCTGACCATAATTTAAACAGGCGAAATGCAGAAATCAACTTCTCAGGATACATTTCCCATGCCTGAAAAAATCAGGGCCGTCGCCTTCGACGCCGTTGGTACACTGATCGAGGCGGTTCCTTCCGTGGCTGAGGCCTATCGATGGGCAGGTTTGAAAGCCGGGCTGGAGCTTCCCACAGAAATCATCCGTCAGCGGTTTTATCAGGTTTTTTCGGCAGATGACACCAATGGTTCGCATGCTACGAACGAGCCGAACGAACGAAAACGATGGCGGCGTATTGTCGGTTTCTGCCTGCCCGAATTGGGCGAAAAAGAGGCGAATTTCGCGTTTGACCTTTTATGGGAGCATTTCGCAAATCCCAATCACTGGCGACTCTTTGATGATGTGGCCGAAACGGTTGCCACACTTCATGAAAGTGGTTTGAAACTTTGTGTGGCGAGTAATTTTGATGCCCGATTGCGGGGTGTCTGGGCAGGGCTGATCGGTGTCGAGATGTTGAGCGATCGACTGATCATTTCGTCAGAAGTTGGAGAGCGAAAGCCAGGCAAGGGATTTTATGAATCGGTGACCCGGCAGCTGGGTGTGCCGGTGAACGAAATTCTCTTTGTGGGCGATGATTGGGTGAATGATATTGAGACGCCGGCATCGCTCGGATTTCAAACGGCCCTGATTGACCGAAAAGGCCGGATGGCTCGGCCCGGCAGCCTGAAAAGTCTGGCAGAACTCGTTGGGCTGATCGTCTGATTTTGTTGGAACAAATCAGGCAATCTTTCATCTTGCCGGAATTGGCGATTCGTGCTATTTTCCCCATCCAACGGATGGAATCTCCCTGCAGGTCGGCTGCAATGGCACGGGCGGCAGTGGTTCGAAGGGGTTTTAGAACAAAGGCCCCTGCACTTTTCAAGGAGGAAAGCCATGGGCTCAGCCACGCTGGAACAGATTGCGTCAATCGTGAATGGTCGCGTTGTGGGCGACTCAAATATCGCCATTGGCGATGCCCGGCCCGTGGAAAATGCCGGCCCCGGCGACATCACCTTTATTGCCGACGATCGGGTGGCCCGCGCTCTGCGCACAAGCCCGGCCTCAGCGGCTTTGGTAGGCCCACATTTTCGGATCAGGGCACAGGGCATCGCACCAAATCTACCACTTGTAGAAGTGGAAGATCCGCTGGATGCGTTTGTCAAAGTTCGCACGCATCTCCGCGGCGAAGCCGCGCCACGCTGGACGGGAATTCATCCCAAAGCCTATATTGCTGCAACTGCTAAAATTGGCCGTAATGTGGCAATTCATCCATTTGCTTATGTGGGTGAATATAGCGTAATTGGTGATGGCTCGACCATTCATCCAGGCGCTGTCATTTCAGCTCACTGCCACCTTGGTGAAGATTGTGTAATTCATGCCAATGTTGTGATATACGACGAAACCCGTATAGGCAATCGAGTTGAAATTCATTCCGGCAGCGTCATTGGCAGCGATGGGTTTGGCTATCGGATGCGTGAAGGCCGCCACCAGAAAATTCCGCAGACGGGCACAGTGGAAATTGCGGATGATGTTGAAATCGGCGCGAATTGCACGATTGACCGTGGCACATTTGAAGCGACACTCATCGGCGAAGGTACGAAAATTGACAATCTGGTAATGCTAGGCCACAACAATCAGATCGGCCGCCATAATATGATTTGCGGGCAAGTCGGATTGGCGGGAAGTTGTAAAACTGGCGATTACGTGGTGATGGCAGGCCAGGTGGGTGTAAAGGATCATACGGAAATTGGTAATAAAGTGGTGATTGGTGCGCAGGCAGGTGTTCACCGGAATGTACCAGACGGACAGCAGCTTCTTGGTTCACCGGCAATGCCGATTCGGGAGCAGCGACGTATCTTTCAGATGATTGCCCGGCTCCCTGAGATGCATAACCAGTTGAGAGAACTGGTGGCGGCCATGGAACGCATCAAATTACTTGCCGCACAGGCGGGCGTTTCGCTGGCCCCTCTGGAATCAAACCCGAATGAAGAGACGGCCTGAAAATCGGGATTGATGCTATGAGCGTCGCAAACGAACCAAACACAACGAGCGAATCGGTAGTGAATCGACCGTCAAACCGGTTTCGCACTCAGCTTGAGGCCCCTCCACCCGGCACAAAGGTTGGCCTTTTGGCTGGAAGCGGACGATTCCCTATCCTTTTTGCCGAAGGGGCAAGGCGGCAGGGATATGAGGTGCACTGTGTGGGTGTGCGGTATGAAGCCCCTGAAGAACTTCGACAGATTTGCAATGACTTTCGTATCAGGGGTGTATCCAAACTCGGCGGAATGATTCATGATTTCCAGAAAATGGGAATTACAAATGTCGTCATGGCCGGAAAGATCACCAAAAGTGTGATGCACACGCCGATGCGGGTGATCAGGCTGATGCCTGATCTGGCCATGTTTGAACTCTGGTATCGGGTTTGTCGGGCCGACAAACGTGACGACACGATTTTAATGGGTGTCATTGAGATGTTTTCCCGACGAGGGTTGCATTTCGCCTCTGCCCTTGATTATTGCCCGGAGCTTCTCGTGAAAGAAGGCGTTTTAACCAGAAAGCAGCCAACTAAGGCGCTGTGGGACGACATTGATTTCGGCTGGCAGCTGGCCAAGCACATGGGCGGGCTGGATGTGGGCCAGTCTGTGGCGGTGAAAGAGCGATCAGCCCTTGCGATTGAAGCAATTGAAGGCACAGACCGCTGCATTGAACGGGCCGGCATGCTCTGCCCATCAGGTGGTTGGACACTCGTCAAGGTAGCCAAGCCTGATCAGGACATGCGATTTGACGTGCCGACCGTAGGTGTGCAGACTATTGAAAATTTGCACAAAGCCCGGGCGAAAGTGCTAGCAGTTGAAGCAGAACGGACCATTATGATTGATCAGGAAAAAGTCATTGATCTGGCCAATCAATATGGAATTATCATTGTGGCAGTTAAGCAGGCAGCAGACCCGGTACGACCTGAATTTACCGAATCTGTGCTGAAGATTCACTCCTGAATTTTCCGTCTCAAATCAAATTCAATCAATAAAACAACTTTCATCGACTGGATGGGTCGCTACCTTTCCACTGTTCAAGCACCCATCGGCTGATTCTGGCCAGTTCGGCTTTTCCGGCATTTTTACTGTTTTGTTCAAGTAATGCAATTTCATTGAGACGCTGATGATATTTTTCAATTTGTTCGACTGTTTCACGATCAAGCTGTCCGATTGATTTGAGATAATCAAATCGCTGACGGCTCACAGCCGGTGAAGGCTGGCACCAAGTTCGTTTATATGCAAATATAGCCTGTAGGTCCATTAATGCTCCGGCGTCTTGGGGTGTTGCATCAGGCCCCAGCATTTCACGAGCGGCAGATGAAATAAAATCGGATAGATTTAAATCGGGTCTTTGAGTGAATTCACGGTATGCCATTCGCTGAAGCCTGAGCGGAAGCTCGCGATACGGTGATTGGCCGGACGAAAGCCATCCCATGCCAAGCGGGATTTGTCGGCGATTTTTTGTCCATGGGCTATTTTCTTCGCCGTGGGTAGAAAGAAAGCTGAACGTTTCCAGCGAGGGGAGATAGCCCGTCACGCCGGCGGCTTTTGCTTTGAGTGCCGCTTCTTTGACTTGAGCGGGCGATCGAAGTGCGGGTGAGTCGTCCCAATAGATCGAATGGCGTGCTTGTTTGAGCAGGGCGGGATCAAGATGAGCGCTATGAGGTGTGAAAAAGAGGCCCCAGCGGCTATCAAATGGTAGTTTTGCAGCTTTCACGCCGAAGCCGGGCACATTTGCGCCTGAGAAATAATGCGGGTAGAGATAGATTTCAGCGTTTGGCTTTCGAGCCCAGAGCGATTCTGAAATAGTTTTTACCAATTGAAATTCATTATTAAAATAGTTCGGGCCACATCGATTGCAATGACAGATGGCGTAGTCTGACGATTCAACCAGCAGACCATCAGCCTGCGGATATCGATCAATCATTTCCAATAGATATTCCCGCATAAACTGCTGTGATTCTGCTGCAGCAGGGCAAAGATTATAACCCCAGCAGCCAATACCGAAGGCGGCCGCTGGCTTGCCGTCTGGGCCAGTGGCCCGGAGAGCCGGCTTTAGCAGTGGATATTGATTGGTTCCATCGTATCCAAAAGGTGTAAAACCAAGCAGAATACGAATATTGAGACTATGCGCATAGTCAATCAGTTCGCCAAGGAATTCGGCGCGTATGTTTTCATGATCAGCATTATATTGCCAGGTGACCGGAAATTTTTCAGAGCGAAAGGCACCAGCCGTCCAGAGAACGAGCATGTTGCCACCATCTGACCGGACATCATCGACAATTGTTTTCCATGCAGAAAGGCCATAGGTGGGCATTCGCATGAATGTCAGGTAGTAACCTCTCACAGAAAAGGGCGATAGCTCGGAGGCAACCGCCCATTGCGGCAACAAGGCCAGCAGAAATAATGCTGAAACAATAGATTTCATTGAATCTATGGCTGAGTCAGCCCCGGTTAGCCAGCAAATCAGCAATCGCCTTGCGATAAAGCGGCTCAGCATTCTGGCTGACGAGCGAAACGCTCGGTTCATAGCCACCTTCGCCGTGGCTGCGGGCCAACGGAATATACCACGGGCCGCCATCGCCATAAGCCGCACAGGCCACATAGCCGCCGGGGCGAAGCTCCTGTGCACCCAGCTGATATTCGACAAAAGTCTCAGCGGGCAGCGTGATAATCGAACCTTTATTGATATCAAGCCGGCCCAGCAGTATGGGGCTGGGCGTTTGCAGCCTTTTGAGCCAGCCGCAGAACATGGCGTTGCGGTTGCGAGTCACAACCGGATTTTTCTCATTGACAACCGTCGCCAGCAGGGCGTCGTAATCAAAGGCCTCATTCGGCTTAAATATATGCGGCAGCACTTTCCATGCAATGGAATCAATCTTTGACAATTGACTGTCAGCTGACGTATCGGCGGCAACCATGCCGGCATGCATCCGGCCGACAAGAATGGGCCGGGCTTCTTTGGAGCCATCGTTGTATTTGCCTGCGGTCACATTTCCGGCACAGCCAGTGAAATAGACGTGCAGAACACCGGGCTCGTCGGCATCGCGGCGAGCTCGTGCCAGGCCGACAAAATCGCTGGAAACACGGCCATCGCCATAATAGCTCATGGGGTGTGTGGCGTAGAAATAGAGCCGGGCGACCGGTTTATTACCACTGTAAAAACTGACTGATTTCAAAAACGGGTCGATCACACCTTCCGGGGCTTCACGAGCTTTAGGGTCTTTGGTGGCACTGGTACGGCTGAACAGAAGTTTGCCATTTGGCCCGATGACACGACGGGCTGAGGCGACCTGGCTGACACGCCCCTGCCCCAACCCGACACCATCGATCGGAGTGCCTCTGTTTGAGGCGGACGTCACGGCCGCGGCCGTTTTTTCGACAAGTTTGCTGAAAAAGGCTTCGTCATAGGTCATGACTTTGGAATTATATTTCCGCAGCAGGCTATTGGCGAATGGTTCGCAGAAAGGGGCATTGTGTTGATGGACGCTATGCAGGCTGACACGATCTGCCGTTGTGTGGGCGGCTTTGGCGATGGCATCGCGAATTTGAAAATAGGCATCGTTACAGATACCAGTCCAGTCAATTGCCGCCAGCACGATGGGTGCATCGTTGCCCTGAATGATGACGCCGCGAAGACGCAGAGGGTCGTCCACCACTTCAGCGGGTTTGATCCAGCCGCCACACATGGAATGGCCCATGGGCACGGTAGCATCGACGTCGAATCGGCAGAGGTGAAGGCCTGGCATGAAAAGGTGCTCCGATAAGATGTTGCAGGAAGATGAGCGGGGGCTGACCGGCATTTATTGCGATCTTGATAAAATAACAAGACTTGAGACAGGATGCCACTGGACTCAGTCGAAATGAATCAGAAAAAACAGCCTATTCAGCATTAAACATATGGAGAATCCCGATAAATGCATTGTTTTTTGTTGCACTTTGGAACATCAAAATAACATGTCATTCCAGCAGTGCAACCTTTTTTACAAAAGCTTTTGCAATAAGAAAGTATTTGATCAATTTCTTAATTTAGCTCTAAAATTGTGTCGAAAGCTTGAGGTAATTTGAATTACCTGAATCAATAATATTATCGCTGTTTAGGATATGATTAATAAACAAAATCTAATGATAATAATAGCAAAATTGCTTTATGAAACATTCACGAATAAAATAGCTGGAGAGCCTACTTTTTGATTGCATGCCACTTTAAATTCAATATGATGACGTTATTCTTTGCCATTCGGCCAGACAATCCTGAAACATCACTGGGGGGAATTTACGATGAAAAAGCGATATACAGACTGGGATATCTATCTGAGAACGGCTCCGCGTGGTGGTGTCGGTGCTTCATCTCCCCCGACCAAAACCGCAGAATTAGAGCACTCACCTGAGGCCAGAACTGCGGCCGTAATCCCTGAATCGGTCGATTCCAGCATGCTGCAAACGGAGCCTCAGACAGCAGCACCGGCAGGCTTCGGTGAGCGAATTAAAAGTTTTTTTCTGGCCATTCCACGACGAATTTACGATTTCTTTTTTCCGAAGTTATTGCATTTACCCGTAAAAAAAATCTATCCCAACCTGCCGGCAGTGCCAATTTCGATTGCTGAAATGATCGATACGCTTGGGCGCCTGCTGATCCGCACTTTTCAGACAAAACAGTCGATGATGGGGCTTGCCAACCGTTATGAAATCGGTGGATTTACAGCCTACGGACGCGATTTTCTTTACAACCGGGAAATTCGCAGCCGTCGTGTTACTGATCTCACTGAATTGCAGCGAATCATCAGCCCTGTTTCTCCGACGAATTGTGTCGGTGCGGCGCTCGAGCTGATAACGGGAAAAATGGCCAGAGCTGTCGAGAATCGTGTCGGCTCCAGCTCGCTGACTGACCTTCCTATTGAATCGCCGGATCAGTGGACGATCTCCTGGACGACTTTCCCCGAAGTCTATCAAAATGCTATCAAAAAAGGGCTCGATCGTGAATATGCAAGCACCCTGACAGATGCCGATGCCGCAACGAGTCAGTTTTGGCCGACAATCGCCACACATGGTCTGGCTTACAATCTATTGATACTTGAAAAGGTGGGCGAAAGTCGAATCAGCGAATTGAAATCGCTCTTTTCATCCGTCTGGTCGGATAGCACACAATCCGCATACCAGAACCAGCGGCTTTATGTGATCGACATGCGCATTTTCGAAACGATCAAGCCCCAGAAAGTAAACGGATTCACCCGCTTTACGCCTGGCTCCGTCATCCTTCTGGAACAGGACGAAACAACCAAAAGTCTGACACCTGTCGCCATACGCATTTCAAATGATGGCGGCACAAACAGTAAACTCTACAGCCGATCGCACGGCACAACCGATTCGGCATGGATCTATGCCCTGCTGGCTGCAAAGTGCAGTATTACGGTGTGGGGTATCTGGATCGGCCATGTCTGGCACTGGCACATAGTCACGGCGGCCATGGTTATGACCATGGCCAATAATCTTGATCAAAAAAATCCAGTTTATCAAATACTGAAGCCGCAGTCAGATTATCTGATCGGCTTTGACGATGTCCTGATGATATTATGGGGCACGGTCGCCCCACCGACATCCATCGCATCAGCAACCCAGTTCATGAGCCTGCTAAACACTTATGGCAAGGGGCATCGTTTTTTTAATGATGATCCAATTGCAACTCTCAGGAGAAATGGAATACAGGAATCAGACTTCAGCGAAAAAACAGCCTGGGATCGATACCCACTGGTGGGCCAGACACTTCAGGTCTGGGATGCGACGGAAAGCTATGTCACGACGGTTGTAAATACGCTTTATGCCAGCGACGAGGCAGTTAAGTCTGACAGAAACCTACAAAAATGGATTGTCGATTCAGGCACACAGGGCGCTGGTAATATCCAGGGATTGCCGGAAAAAATCGATAATCGGAAAATGCTGGCTGAAATCCTCACCAGTCTGATTTATCGAATCACGGTGCATGGGTCATCAAGGCTCAATGCCACACCAAACCCGGCAATGAGTTTCGTGCCGAATTTCCCGCCTTGTCTTCAGGATGACACGTTGATCGAGCCAAACGCTACTGTCGATACGAAATCGCTGATGAAATGGCTGCCCAGAACCGGTACCATCGGTGAAATGATGCAGTTTTATTTTACATTTGTATTTTCTGTTCCTTACGAGCCCTTCATTCCGCTTGAAGGGATTGACGATCCGGATACTTTATTTTACTCAAATGCAAAATGTAATGAAGCCCTGATTGCATTTAGGATGCGCATTGTCTCGATCCTTCATGAGCTTTCACCAGAAATGCCCCAGGTCTTTCAGTGGCCACTGAATATCGAGACATAATAGGTCGGGATAAACAACCCAAGAACTGAATGCAATATGTGGCTTAGCCTGGCAATGGCCAGCGCCCAAGAAAGATCGATCTGCAATTGGATCTTGTGAAATCAACTATAGTTTTTATAAACTGATTAAAAGATGCATCGCAAGAGTTGCAATCTTCCCAGTCTAATCACAAAAACGCATCACCGAAAAAGGGATCAATTGAGCCATGTCAGAGACTAAACCTGTGCGCGTTGCCATTATCGGGCTCGGCTTCGGCGCTGAGTTTATTCCCATCTATCAAAACTATCCTGGCGCCGAGATGTATGGCATCTGCCGCCGCGATGAGAAGGGCCTGCAGGAAACTGGCGAGAAGTATGGCATACCAGCCCGATATACTGACTATAACGAGCTGCTGAAAGACCCGAATATCGACGCTGTGCATATCAACAGCCCGATTCCTGATCATGGCTGGATGAGCGTGGCCGCCCTCAAGGCCGGCAAGCATGTGGCCTGCACCGTACCGATGGGGACATCTGTCGAGGAATGCCGGGCGATTGTAGAAGCCCAGCGAGCCTCAGGCAAAGTTTACATGATGATGGAAACGGTGGTTTACAGCCGCGAATATCTCTTCGTGAAAGAACTTTATGCAAAGGGCGTGCTCGGACGTCTGCAATTCCTCCGCGGCAGCCACATGCAGGATATGGACGGCTGGCCAAGCTATTGGCCTGGCCTGCCACCGATGTGGTATGCGACACACTGCGTCAGCCCCTGCCTGGCCATTGTTTCGGAACCCGGCAAGCCGGGGATGGCCGAGAGCGTAGTTTGCCATGGCTCAGGCAAAATCAGCGACGACCTGATTCCACACTATGGCAGCCCGTTTGCGATTGAATCGGCGACGTTCAAGATCAAGGGCTCGGATGTTGTGGCGGAAGTCACCCGGAGCCTCTTTGACACAGCTCGCCAATATCGCGAAAGTTTTGACGCCTATGGCTCAAAGGCTTCGTTTGAATGGCAGCTTGCCGAACATCAAAAGCCGCTGATTCATACCAAGAGCAGCGTGGCCAATCCGATCCCTGAGCCGGAAATTGCCAAAGAAACAGACGTTCCTGATTACGCCCACCTTCTGCCGGAAGGTATTCAGCGATTCACCATGCCGGCCGCGATTCAGGATGCCGACCACCTCTCCTTCCTCCAGGGCGGTGGCCACGGCGGCAGCCACCCGCATCTGGTGCATGCCTTCATGCAGGCTGTGCTGGGCAAAAAGCCGGCCTTCCCGGACGCTGAAACATCAGCCAACTGGACAATGGTCGGCATTTGCGCCCATGAATCTGCCATGAAGGGCGGCGATCGCGTTGTGATCCCTACCTTTTAATCGATTTGAGCGTTGCTGGATGATATGAAAAAGGCGGGAATGAAATTCCTGCCTTTTTTATTGAGTTACATTTTTTGTTTAATTTCAGACAAATAACTGACTGGCGGCGATTTGCAATTCAGGCAACTGTTTTGATTGGACACTAGCTGATTGGTTAATGATTTGCTTAATTGAGTAATCATTACCAACAGGATCGGAAAAATGGATAATCTGCCGATTGATCAGATCAACAACCCAGTATTCCTTAATGCCTGAGGCTGCATAAAGCTCTTTTTTGGGGCCGAGATCAAAATCAAGACTGGTGTCGGAGATTTCGATCAACAGTAAAATATCAATTGGCCCCGGCAACCTGGCCTGATAAAAATCATCCCTGAATTTTACAATCGCAACATCCGGCTCAGGCGAATTATATTGATCAAGCTGAATTGTACTTTGAATACTGATAATTGCATTAAGTTTTGTCAATTCAAACAATAGCCGCGAGAGTCTTGATACAGCGGCCCAATGAGAAGGCCCAATCGGGCTCATTAATCGAATACTTCCATTAAATAACTCAACTCTACCGCGATTTTCAAAAAGTCCAAGTTCAGCTATTCGCTGATAATCGGACGTTGTAAAACGAAGTAGATCGGCCGTTGTGCTCATTTGTGTCTCATCATCGTCGTGACGAGTGGCTTCAGCCGCCTTCCTGCGGCTTGTTGCGAGCTTCCGCCTGTTGCTGTGCGGCCAGGGCAGCGAGTGGACGCAAAATTGACAAAATGGTATTCAAATGTGCCAGCTTGGGGCCATAGCGATCGGTGAAATCGCCCAGAGCGAAATCGCCTTCCATCAGCTCGTCTTTATGCTCGTGCACATGCTCTACCAATTGGCCCATAATCTGCCCATGCACACCTTCAAGGGCCTGCAAAACGCCACGGGTGTCAAAAAGCACATCCTGATGGCTCGCTTGCCAGCGTTCCAGCTCCTGCGATTGACGCACCCGCTGATCGCGGGCCACCTGTGTCGCTTCCCGCTGACAATCAAGCGCCTGTCGATTCATGTCGATCAACTGTCGCAGCATGTCGTTGGTGTTTGACTGAAGCTGCACCATCAATTGCATCAAAGCGGTTGGATCGGTCGGAATTGGCACCGATACTGGTGCAGGCTGTTGTTGTGCCTGGCCTGTCGGCGAAATATCCATACTGTATGTCCATGGCGCTTGCGATCCTTTATCCGGGGCTGACACTTCATGAACCTCCGCAAAACGACCATGACCAACGTCGAGCAAATTTGTTAATTCTATTATTCAGGCCAGATTCGAATTTGTCCACTGAATACTGTTGAACAACTCACCGAACTGCACCCATTTAAAATCGATCTAACTATCTGTAAAAACAGATCTTCCGCTAGACGAAACGGGCTTCAAACAATTGCATGCATGTTGATTTTCAAGAACCTGACAACCCGATCAGTCATCTTCATCATGCAGCGGATCAAGGTGATGAAACACATCGCCCAGAGCGTCCACAATATCACTGGCAATCAAGGCCGTCACGCCATTGGCGTCACGTGCAATATCTCCTGCCAGACCATGAACATAGGCACCCAAAACCGCAGCGTCAAAGGGTGAATAACCCTGCCCCATGAAGGCCGCCAGCACGCCCGTTAGCACATCGCCAGCGCCACCCGTAGCCATGCCCG